>DAOUCV010000032.1:0-15435 GCA_034432095.1 Dehalococcoidales bacterium | reverse complement strand
ATATTATGGTTAGAAGACTTTATTGTAAAGGGAGCCCCTAGCATAATTTGCTCCTGGTACTGGAAAGCCACCGAGACAGAAGGTACCCCATCTCATACGCATGATTTTGATGAGGTTATCGGCTTTTTCGGTAGTGACCCCCAAAATCCTCACGATTTATGCGGGGAAGTAGAGTTCTGGCTGGAAGACGAAAAATATATTCTCACCAAAAGCTGCCTTATCTTTGCTCCCAGGGGACTGAGACACTGCCCGTTGAGGGTAATTAGAGTTGACAGGCCCATATTCTTTCTCGCCGTATCTATCACCAGTAAATACGTTAAAGAAAACATCATCCGGGCGTCATCTTAGGATATTTAGGCTTTTTCAAGGGAGGGAAAGACCCTTTTCTCTCTTTTCTGGCTGGCATCTGGGGCAGAAGTAACTGCCCCGATTCCGAACCACTATCCGCTGGATGGGAGTGCCGCAGACAGGGCAGGGCTCAGAGCCACGGTGGGCAACCTTAAATCCAGTGTGGGCTGTGCCCTTCGTTCCATCGGGTCTAAAGTAGGTATTCACGCTGGCTCCCTTACTATTGATGCCTGCCAATAATACCCGACGTATGGCGTGATAGAGGTGCTCTATCTCTTCCTGAGACAGACTTTGCCCCGACCTCAGGGGGTGGATTCCTGAGGCGAACAGGGCTTCATCAGCATACATACTACCGATACCGGCTATTAGCTCTTGCTCGCAGAGTAGTGCCTTTATCGGGGCTTGGCGATTGGACAGACGCTGAGCCAGGATCTGAGGTGTGAAACCAACCTCCAGTGGTTCCGGACCCAGCTTACCGACGATGTTATCCTTGTCTCTGACCAGCCGCATTACCCCGAACTTACGCGGGTCGCGGAAGAAAATATTGGTGTTCCCGTCCAAATGGATTATAGCCTGCGTATATTTGGGTGGTGCTGACAACAATAGGGAACCCGTCATTTTCAGATGGATAATTAATGAATCGCCGCCGCTCAGGCTGAAAATCAGATACTTCCCCCGTCTGGTTATTCCGGTGAACCTCTGTCCGATGAGGCGAGAACGAAATTCTTCCGCCGAGGGTTCCTTGACTACCCCTTCCCATAATAAGGTAACGCCAGTAACACAGCGTCCGATGAGGTGAGGCGAAAGCTCATTTTTTACCGTCTCTACTTCAGGAAGCTCAGGCATTTAAGCTATCTCCCCTTTTAGCGGTTTTGCTGAAAAACCCCCTTTGTCCCTTTTTCTCCTTGACAAGAGGGAAAAAGAGGAAGCAGTTCCCTTGCTCAGAGATTCTTAATCCCGGGGTGACGTTATTTACCGATAGCCAACCAGCGGTCTGCCCAAGCCACCAAGCATCTGCACGAGTAGTGCCTTGAGCATGTACATCTTGTTCTCTGACTGGTCAAAGACCACTGATTGCAGACCGTCTATAACGTCATCGGTTACTTCCTCACCACGATGGGCCGGTAAGTCATGCATAAATATGGCGTCTTCCTTGGCCAGAGAGAATAGCTCATTATTCACCTGATAACTGGCAAATATCCGTCGTCGCTGTTCCGCCTCGGCTTCCTGTCCCATGCTCGTCCATACATCCGTATAGACTATATCAGCCCCGCTAACTGCCAACCGTGGCTCCTCAGTGCAAAATATCTCGGCACCGCTAACTGCAGCATATTCCTTAGCCCGGGATAATATTCCCTCCTGAACCGCATACCCAGCTGGAGAAGCAATCCTGAAATTCATGCCGGTAAGCGAAGCTGCCAGCAGCAAACTGTGGGCTACATTATTGCCATCGCCGACAAAGGCTAAGGTCAAGCCATTCAGTTCCCCCTTCTTCTCATAGATGGTGAGAAGGTCTGCCAACGCCTGACAGGGGTGTTCCAAATCAGAGAGGGCATTTATCACCGGCACTCCCGAATAGCCTGCCAGAATCTCCAGAGTCTGGTGAGAAAAGGTGCGAGCCGCAATACAATCTACATAGCGGCTGAGTACCCGAGCAACATCGGGAACTGACTCCCGTTTCCCCAGACCGACCTCAGCCGGAGACAGATAAATAGCCTCCCCACCCAACTGTCGCATCGCTACTTCAAAGCTGACCCTGGTCCTTAGCGATGGCTTCTCAAAGAGGATGGCTAAGAGCTTTCTATCGAGTAAAGAGAGCCAGCCCCTATCTTTCATATCAATAGCATCGGATATGAGCGAACGAATATCCTCCGCGTTGAGGTCGGATATTGAAAGCAGGTCTTTCCCTTTCATTTCAGTCTCCTTATGCCCTACAGTATATCACCAATAATACTATCTTGCCACAGGAGGTTGGTACAATCTCCACAGGATGCTTGACAGTTGGTGGGGGACTTATCTAATATGCGGTAAGTTAGGAGGAGGCTGAAAAGGTACAAAAGGTGACAGAGATTATTCTGGCAAGACACGGTGAGACTGAATGGAATGTGGGTGAGATATTCCGGGGAAGGATTGATGTTGAGCTGAATGAAACCGGAATAAAGCAGGCAGAACTTCTGGCTGAACATTTACGCAATTTCAACATAGAAGCTGTTTACTCCAGCCCGTTAAAGCGGGCTTTAAGGACAGCGGAAATTGTGGCTAACTATCACCAGCTTCAGGTAAAAATTGCCCCTGGTCTCATAGACTTTGACTTTGGCAAGTGGCAGGGGTTGCCCCATCAGGAAGTAGAAGAAAAATACCGAGAGCTTTATCTGAAGTGGACTACCCATCCTGATAAGGTGAAGATGCCTTCCGGTGAAAGCCTGGATGATGTCAGGAAAAGAGCCACTAGGGTATTAGATGAGGTAATAGCTAAGAAATATGAGGGGGCGGTCGTTCTTGTAGCTCATCGGGTGGTGAACAAGGTCTTGATCTGTGCCCTGCTGGGGCTCGATAATTCCCACTTCTGGAACATCAGACAGGACACCGCTGGCATTACCACCTTCTCTTATGAAAGCGGGCACTTCATACTAACTGAGCATAATAACACCTCCTATTTGAAAGCTTTAAAGAAAACACCACTCAGGGATTTTTAATCTATAGGTTGATAAGGATAAATAGCTTCTATTACTTACTATTCTCTATTCTACGTTTCTTCACTCTGCTATAATAGACCTATGAAAAAGCCTCTTTTAGTGCTGTTTGATGGCAATGCCATTGTGCACCGTGCCTACCACGCCTTTCAGGCTACCAAACGCCCAACGGTGCTGACTGTGCCCAAAACGGGTGAAGTGGTAACCGCCGTTTTTGGCTTTGCCCAGATGCTGCTCAAGGCAATCAATGAACTGCAACCCACCTGCTACGCTATTGCCTTTGATACCCCAGCCCCCACCTTCAGGCACAAGATGTTTGACCAGTATAAAGCACAGCGTCCTCCCACTCCCGATGAACTGGTCAATCAATTTAGACGGGTAAGACAGCTGGTTGAAGCCTTCCACATTCCAATCTATGAACTGGATGGCTACGAGGCAGATGATATTCTGGGCGCACTCAGCCGCCAGGCCAGCCAACAGGGCATTGATACCGTAATCGTTACCGGCGATGCCGATACCATGCAGCTGGTGTCACCCCGGGTAAAGGTGCTTTACCCGAAACCAAGGGGCTCCTTCAGCGATACCATGCTCTATGATAAAGAAGCGGTGAAGGAGAGATATGGCGTTGAGCCGCCGCAGATTGCCGACTTTAAGGCGCTGGTAGGCGACGTTTCCGATAATATCCCGGGTGTCCCCGGCATAGGGGAAAAGACCGCAGTCAAGCTCATCCAGCAATTCGGTTCCGTAGAGGAAATCTACGCCCATATTGATGAGGTAAGCCCTCCTAGAATCCAGGCCATTCTGCGGGAAAACGAAGCCAGGGCTCTTCAGAGCAAGAAGCTGGCGACCATTGATACCCAGACACCGGTCATTCTTAATCTGGACGACTGCCGGCTCAGCCATTATGACCGCAATAAGGTAATGGAGCTTTTCCGTGAGCTTGAGTTTCACAGCCTGTTGCCCAAATTACCGGAAATGGCGGAGGCAACAGCGGGGAGTGCTGTTCCAGTGGAGGCTAAACCGCCACCCAAGCGGGACTACCATATCATAAATACCATGTCAGCCCTTGATGGACTCTTGAGCCGCCTTTCGTCGGTTGAGTCCTTTGCCTTTGACCTTGAGACGACAAGCCTGGACGCTATGTCAGCTCAGCTGGTGGGGATATCGCTATCACCAGCTCCGGGCGAGGCTTACTATATCCCGGTTGGTCATGTTGGCTGGGGGCAGGTGGAGCAACTACCGCTGGAATACGTCGTCGAGCGTCTTAAGCCTCTGCTGGAGGACCAGACTATAGCCAAACTCGCCCACAACAGCAAGTATGATATGACCGTGCTTGCGGAGTACGGGGTAACCGTTAACCACCTTAGCTTTGATACCATGGTGGCGGCTTACCTGCTGAGTGAGAAATCTTTAGGCTTGAAAGCCCTCGCCTTCAGCCGGCTGGGTGTCGAAATGACCCCCATCTCTGAGCTTATCGGCTCGGGAGCGAAACAGCTCTCTATGTCCCAGGTAGAGATAGCCAAAGTCGCTGACTATGCCTGTGCCGATGCTGACATGACCGGGCAACTGACTGGATTGCTGAGCGCCGAACTGCGCCAGTCGGGTCTGTGGCAGCTGTTCACCGAGGTCGAGATGCCGCTGGTGCCGGTACTTATCCATATGGAGAGGAGTGGGGTAGCCCTGGACACAGCATTACTGAGACAGATGGCACAGAATCTCGGTGAGCAGTTACTCAAACTTGAGGCAGAAATCTACAACAACGTAGGGCATCAGTTCAACATAAATTCGCCCCAGCAGTTGAGCTCAGTTCTTTTTGAGGAGTTGAACCTGCCAGCTACCAAGAGAAAAGGTAGCTATTCTACTGGCGCCGCCGTACTGGAGGAACTGCGCGGAGCCCACCCCGTAATAGAATTGATTCTGGAATACCGCCAGCTAGCCAAGCTCAAGTCGACCTACATTGACTCTCTGCCCGGTCTGATAAATCCCAAAACAGGGCGGGTACACACCAGCTTTAATCAGACGAGGACGGCTACGGGTCGTCTCTCTTCAAGCGACCCCAACCTGCAAAATATCCCCGTCCGTGGCGAGCTAGGCAGACAGGTCAGGCGAGCGTTTATTGCGCCACCCGGCTCTCGCCTGCTAAGCTCAGACTACTCACAGATTGACCTCCGTGCTCTGGCCCATCTTTCTCAGGACCCGGGTTTGCTCGATGCCTTTAACCGTGATGATGATATTCACGCTGCCACTGCCAGCCAGCTCTATGGTGTGGCTAGCTCACAGGTAACCCCCGATATGCGTCGGGTAGCCAAAACAGTGAATTTTGGTGTCATCTACGGGATGAGTGATTACGGGCTGGAACAGGCAACCGAGCTATCACGAGAAGAGGCAACCCGGTTCATTACCGCCTATTTCGAAAAATACCCCGGGGTAAAACGATACCTTGAAGCCACCAAGCAACAGGCAAGAGAAAGAGGCTACGTCCAAACAATACTGGGCAGAAGGCGGGCTATCCCCGAAATCAACTCTCCTAACCGGCAGGTGAGGGAGGCTGCCGAACGTATGGCCATAAACATGCCGGTACAGGGCACCTCGGCCGACATCATCAAGGTGGCGATGATTAAGTTGTATCAGGAGATGCGTAGACGCCAACTGAGGAGCAAGATGCTGCTTCAGGTACACGATGAGCTTCTCTTTGAAGTGCCAACGGAGGAACTTGAGGAGATGTGCCGGCTTGTCCCTGAGATAATGACTACCGCTATAAAGCTCAGCATCCCCCTTAAGGTAGAGATTAAGAGCGGTCAGAACTGGGCAGAATTGAAGTGAGTTAGATTTGGCCATCCCCTCCTCCTGCCTCCTTCCCTAAGTGGTGTTAAATAGGAGGCGGAGGTTTTCTCATATACTTCTTTCCCCTTCCCTCTATCAAGGGGAAGGGGATAAAGCCGATTCCCAGAAAAATCGGAGATTTTCTTGGGTGCCAGAGAGGGGATAGGGCTAGCAAGACTAAAGGTAAGGGGCTGGAGTGAGTAAGCCAATTGTAGCTATTATTGGCCGGCAGAACGTGGGCAAATCCACCCTCTTAAATCGGCTGGCGGGTAAACGTATCGCTATTGTGGAAGATTTGCCGGGGACAACGCGTGACCGCATATTAGCCAGTGTCTCCTGGCGGGGGACCGGGTTTACCCTGGTTGATACTGGCGGACTGGAAACAAAACCCCAGTCAGCTATTGCTCAAAGGGTGAAAGAGCAGGTAGAGGTGGCTATTGCTGAGGCGGATGTTATTATTTTTCTGGTTGATGTCAGGGATGGGGTAACCCCCCTCGACCTGGAAATAGCTGATATGATTCGTCAGGTGGGTAAGCCTATCTTGTTGGTGGCTAATAAGGCGGATAACGCCAGGCTTGAGGCTGCGGCAGTAGAGTTTTACGAATTAGGACTGGGTGAGCCACTGGCAATTTCCGCCCATCATGGCCGGGGCACGGCTGAGCTCCTGGATAGACTCATCACGTGGCTACCGGCACCGCCGGTCGAGACTGAGCCAGAGGTTATGAAGGTAGCCATTGTCGGGAGGCCAAATGTTGGTAAGTCAATGCTCCTGAATGCGCTTTTGGGTGAAGAGCGGGCTATCGTTGATGATACTCCGGGGACGACGCGAGACGCCATAGATACGCCACTTGACTTTCAGGGGCAAAGTGTGCTACTAATTGACACCGCTGGTATCAGGCGGCGGGGGCGGTTGGGAAGGGGGGTGGAGAAGTATAGTGTCATCCGTGCCCTGCGAGCTATTGACCGGGCTGATATAGCCTTGCTGGTTGTGGATGCTAGCGAGCCTTTCACAGCTCAGGACATGCATATAGCCGGTTACATTCACCAATCAGTGAAAGGAATTGTGCTAGTGGTCAACAAGTGGGACTTGGTTACCGATAAGAGTACCGGTCAATGGAATAGATATATCAGGAGCCGACTCAAATTTATACCATATGCTCCGGTGGTGTATACTTCGGCTAAGTTCGGGTGGGGGGTAGACAGGGTTATGCCCCAGGTATGCCAGGTTTATCAGGAGAGGCTCAAGCGCTTACCTACCGCCACTGTTAATGGTGTGGTACAGCAGGCGGTAGCGGCTCACAACATACCACGAAGCGGGAATAAGCGGCTGAAAATCTTATATGCTACTCAGGCTGAGGTAAACCCACCGACCTTCGTCTTCTTTGTCAACGATGCTGGACTGGTACATTTTTCCTATCAGCGCTACCTGGAGAACAAGCTGCGTCAGGCTTTTGGTTTCGTTGGCACCCCGCTTCGCTTAGTCTTTAAAACGAGGGATGAGTCATGATACTGCTTATTATTAAATTTATTGCGGTAGTGATAATCGGTTATCTTCTGGGTTCCATCCCCTTTGGAGTACTGCTGACCAGGCGATTTGCCAAAGTGGATGTTAGAGACTATGGCAGCGGAAATATAGGGGGGACCAATGTGTTACGGGTGGCGGGAAAGAAAGTAGCGGCTCTGTCGGCTAGTCTTGATGTATTGAAGGGGGCTTTGCCGGTAGTGTTTGCCGGATTGTTAATTGGCAGGAGTTACCTGGTCATTAACGGTTTTGGATTGGGTCTGCTGGTGGCGCAGTGCCTGGCCGCATTAGCGGCGATGGCGGGACATAATTGGTCGGTATTCCTTAAGTTTAAGGGAGGGAAGGGAGTGGCCACCTTCTTCGGTGGCTTGATAGCTCTATGCCCGGTGGTGGCGCTGTTTGGTGGTGAGATTTTCGCTATCGGGGCCGGTTTAACCAGGTTTGCGTCACTCGGCTCTATTGCCGGGGTGGTAGGTACCTATACCATATTAATACCTCTTACCATTTTGAATGGCTTTCCTCTTGAATATCTGGTTTATACTTTAATCGGCACAATAATAATTATTATTATGCATCGGGGCAATATTGCCAGATTGATAGCGGGTAAAGAGCTCAAGATAGGTGAAAAGGCTCAGAGAATAAGCCGTGCTCCATCCAAAGTGGGTAAGGAGTAAAAATATGCCCGAGAGTTGACAGGTCCTCTCAGGCACACCGGGCGCGGGAGGTCTATGTGGGTTAGTTTGGTTTTCTTGCCGGCCCCAAGTCTTTAGCCAGCTCTTCGAATAGCCGGCGTTGTTTTCTGGTTAACGATTCCGGAGTAACTACTACTAACTTGACCAGTTGGTCACCCTGCCCTCTGCCATGGAGATGGGGAATCCCCTTATTTTTAAGCTGAAAGACCCGCCCCGTTTGACTGCCCGCCGGAATCTTGAGCTTGGTATTGCCGTACAGCGTGGGCACATCTATCTCAGCACCAAGGGCAGCTTGGGCAAAGTTGATGGGCAACTGGTAGAGAATATTATCACCGTCTCGCTGGAAAAGCTCATGTTCTTTGATGGATAAGTTGAGGTAGAGGTTACCTGGCGAACCACCCCTTATCCCGGCGTCACCCTCACCGCTGAGGCATATCCGGGAGCCATCATCAACCCCGGCGGGTATTTTGACGATAATACTGCGCTGACGTTTCTGTCTGCCGGTGCCCTGGCACTGGTGGCAGGGCTCGGTGATAATCCTGCCCTCGCCGTGGCACTGGGGACAGGTCGTGATATTGGTGAAGCGACCGAAGATGCTCTGCTGGACCCGGCGTATCTGTCCTGTCCCGTTACAGCTGGGGCATCGGCTGGGTTTACTACCCGGTCGACTACCGGTACCCTGGCACAGCGAGCAGTATTCAGTGCGTACTACGTTTAGTTCCTTTTCAACACCAAAGGCGGCCTCTTCTAGAGTGATAGTGATGCTATGGTAAAGGTCAGCGCCGCGCTGCGGTCCCCGGCGCGTGGCTGTAGTTGTTTCCCCACCAAAGAAAGCGTCGAAAATGCTACCGACACCCTCAAAACCAAACCCCTCGAAGCCACGTCCAAAGAAGCCTTCACCACTGTGTCCGAACCGGTCATAGGTAGCTCGCTTCTCTGGGTTAGAGAGCACTTCGTAGGCTTCGTTTATCTCCTTGAACTTTTCCTCAGCGCCGTCATCCCGGTTACGGTCTGGATGGTACTTGAAGGCAAGCTTGCGAAAAGCCGTCTTTATTTGCTCCTCAGTAGCATTTCTATTTATACCGAGGACTTCATAGTAGTCACGCTTTTCTGGCATATGATAACCCTCTCCCCTTCCCTTTGATAAGGGGAAGGGGATTCTCAAGAGGGGCTTTGCCCCCCTCTTTGACGCCCCCTATTTAGGAAAGATTTTGCCTCTTCTTGACTCTCTACGGGTCTACGAGAATTAGCCCCGTAACCTCATATTATACCATAACGGCAGGGGTCAATATCATATCCGAGATTGCTTAATGATCTCACCCCCTGCCCCCCTCTCCTTCAAGGAGAGGGGGAAGACTAGAGAGAGGAGGCAAAGCCCCCTCTCTTGCTCACACTCTCTAAACCTCCCGGAACTCTCCTTCTACCGTCCCTTCCTCTCCGCCTTTACCCGGAGGTGGAGGCGGTTGTTGCTGCCTGTAGACCGCTGCTCCTACCTTTTGCAGGGAATCGTTAAGTTCCCGTGTGGCCCGGCGGACAGCCTCAATATCTGTCCCCTGTAGAGCGGAACGCACGGCTTGAACCTTGCTTTCCACCTCCTGATGCAAATCTGAGGGTATCTTATCCTTCTGCTCCCGCAGTGTCTTTTCCGCGGTGTAAGCCAGGGTATCGGCGGTATTGCGGGTTTCGGCTTCTTCGCGGCGCCTGGCGTCCTCGGCGGCATACATCTCTGCCTCACGTTGCATCCGTGCTATTTCTTCCTTAGAGAGTCCGCTGGAGGCAGTGATGGTAATCTTCTGCTCCTTGCCGGTGCCCTTATCATGAGCCCTGACACTGAGAATACCATTGGCATCAATATCAAAGCTGACCTCAATTTGAGGAACTCCCCGTGGTGCGGGCAGGATACCGTCAAGTATAAATCTGCCCAGTGTTCTATTGTCAGCTGCCATGGGTCTTTCACCCTGAAGGACATGGATTTCCACGCTGGGCTGGTTATCAGCCGCCGTGGAGAAAATCTGGCTCTTGGAGGTGGGGATGGTGGTATTACGGGGAATAAGCGGAGTAGCCACCCCGCCGAGGGTTTCAATACCCAGAGTTAGGGGGGTAACATCAAGCAACAGGACATCCTTGACCTCTCCTTTAAGCACCCCTGCCTGAATGGCCGCGCCGATAGCCACTACCTCATCGGGGTTGACTCCCTTACTGGGCTCCTTGCCGAAGAGTTGTTTTACCTTTTGCTGAACCAGGGGCATTCTGGTCTGCCCGCCCACCAGAACCACCTCATCAATCTGGGCGGCAGTCTTACCGGCATCAGCCAATGCCTGGCGGCATGGCTCCAGGGTCTTGTCCACCAGGTCCATTACCAGTTGCTCCAGCTTGGAGCGGGTGAGGGTGATGTTAAGGTGCTTGGGACCACTGGCATCGGCCGTGATAAAGGGAAGGTTTATCTCCGTCTGCTGGACGGTGGATAGCTCAATCTTCGCCTTTTCGGCGGCTTCTTTTAATCTCTGTAGAGCCATTCTATCCTGCCGGAGGTCAATCCCCTGGTCTTTCTTGAATTCGTCGCATAACCAGTCCATAATCCTCTGGTCGAAGTCATCACCACCAAGGTGAGTATCACCAGCGGTTGACTTCACCTGAAAAGTTCCTTCACCCAGCTCCAGGATGGAGATATCAAAGGTGCCGCCGCCAAGGTCATAGACGGCAACAGTTTCATCGGCTTTTTTATCCAGACCATAGGCTAGGGCAGCCGCCGTTGGCTCGTTAACTATGCGCAGTACCTCCAGCCCGGCTATTTTCCCGGCGTCCTTGGTGGCTTGTCGCTGGCTGTCGTTGAAATAGGCAGGTACGGTGATTACTGCCTCGGTAACCTTCTCACCGAGGTAAGCCTCAGCATCGGTTTTTAGTTTTTGCAGAATCATGGCTGAGATTTCTGGGGGGCTGTACTCTTTGCCTCCCATCACCACCCGGACATCCCCGTTGGGAGCTCTGGTTACTTTGTAGGTTTTGCGCTTGGCATCCTCCTCCACCGGTAGCTCTCGTCCGGCGGGTTCTCCCCACTTGCGCCCCATGAATCTTTTTATGCTGTAAATAGTGTTCTCAGGATTGACAATAGCCTGGCGCTTCGCTAGCTGCCCCACCAGGCGCTCACCATTCTTGCTTATTGCCACTACCGAAGGAACGAGAGTACCGCCTTCAGCCGAGGGAATAACCTTCGGTTCTCCTGCCTCCATCACCGCTACTTCACTGAATGTTGTTCCCAGGTCAATGCCTATCACCTTTGCCATAGTTTTCCTCCTTCACTACAGAGCGCTCAGCTTGCTCCATCAGGCAGAGCTGAATGCTCCCGGTTATTTTCTTTTTCTTCCTCTACCTCCCCGTTACCCACCACTACTCTGCTGGGGCGGATAACCCTATCGTGCAACTTATAACCCTTTTGCACTTCCTCAATGACTATCCCTGCTTTACCCTTTTCCTGCCTTACCGCTTCGTGGAGATTCGGGTCAAAAGGCTTGCCCAGTGCCTCAATGGGTGAGAGCCCTTGTGCCTCTAGGGTGGCTCTCATCTTACGCTCAATAAGTTTGACTCCTTCTATCCAGCTAGCCTCAGCCTTTTCCGGTCGAGCAGCATTAAGGGCTCGTTCTAAGTCATCGAGGACAGGGAGGAGACTGAGTATAAGCACTGAGTTAGCCAGCTTAATTGTTTCCGCCTTTTCCTGTTCACTGCGCCGCTTGTAGTTAATAAAGTCTGCCTGGGCTCTCTGCCAGTTAGCCAGATATTTTTCTGCTTTCTCCTTTTCTTCACCCAGGGCTTGTTTTAATGCCTCAACCTCCTCTGTCTCCGCAACCTGTGACTCTACTTCATTGGTTAGCTCTTCTTCAGCCATTGCTAATCTACCCTTGGTCAATCAGCAGTATCAAGGTCGAGTGTGACGGGTGCTTGTCGTCCGAATAGTTTAGCTACCAGTACACTCAATACCCGGGCTAGATAGCCCACAGTGGCAATGGTACGGGCGTAGGGCATTCTGGTAGGTCCAATTACCCCGATGGTGCCCACTGCCTCTTCGGGCAGCCCATACTGACTGATGACGATGCTATAATTGTGGATGGTCTCCGCCTTATTCTCCCTTCCGATAATTACTCGCACCCCTTTGCTGGTCAGCTTTGGGGGGATGGCATTCCTCAAGAGCCTTCGTTGCTCGATTAATTCCATTAAGCTTAACGTCAACTCACGGTTATTGACGAGCTCGGGTTGGCCAAGGGTAAAGTGCAGGCCATCCAGGTAAGGTTCTTCATACTCCTGGCTATCTTCAGTCTCCATTACTTTTGTCAGGCAATCAGTTATTCGCTGTTCGACAGCAGGGAGTGCCACGCCTTTAGCTACAATCTGTGAGCTGGTTAAGCCCGAGTACATGGCGTTTAGTTTGTTACCGATAATCGTCAGCTCCGACTGAGACATAACCTGGTCAAAGGTTATGAGCAGTTGTTTTACTTTAGCGCTACGGAGGATCAGGATAACTAGCACCAGAGAGTCTCGCAGACTGACTAACTCCAGATGCTTAAATTGGCAGGCTTCTGTCTTGGGCGTAGTCACTAGAGCCATATTCTGAGCCCTCTGTGCGGTAATCGTAGCGGCCAGATTCAGCCATTCGTCCAGTTCACTTTCCACCTGGTGGAAGAGGTGACTTATCAGCCTTTGTTCAACTAGGGGGAGCTTGATGTCACCTAGGGAATCCACGTAGTGGCGGTATCCCTTATCTAGGGGTATGCTTCCTGCTGAAGGGTGAGGGCGAGTGATATAACCCTCCTGCGCCAGGTGTGCCATCTCATTACGGATGGTAGCCGGGCTCACCCCGAGCTCGCCGGCACGGGTAATATTTTGTGATGATACCGGCGTCGCTTTGGCGATATATTGTCCCACGATGGATTTGAGTATAGTCTCTCTTCTGGGAGATAGCATCTCAATCTTCCCTAATTAGCAGTCCAGAGCTTAGACTGCTAATTACTATTTAACACTTCTCTCTATTAGTTGTCAAGAAAAATCAGTATATTAATCCTCAATTGACCAACAGTCTTATCCGTGCTATATTTACTCCTTAGATAAATGGACATAAGTTGGCTAGGTCACTCCTGCTTCAGGCTTAGGGGTAGTCGCGCCACCATTATTACCGACCCTTACTCGCCTGATTTGGGTTACTCATTAGGCAAGCCTACGGCTCGCATCGTAACCGTAAGCCATCAGCACTCGGGGCATTCTTATGTTACCGGCGTTGGTGGCGAACCAAAGCTGGTGACCGGGCCGGGTGAGTATGAGATCAGCGGTGTCCTGATTATAGGGATGACAACCTTCCACGACGGGGAGAGGGGTAAAAAGAGGGGCAAGAATACCGTCTACCTTATAGAGCTAGATGAGGTAGCAGTGTGTCATCTTGGCGACCTGGGGCATGTGCTTACTACGGAGCAGGTGGAGGAGATAGAAAAAGTTGATGTGCTACTGCTTCCGGTAGGGGGGGTATCCACTATCGATGCTCCGCTGGCCGCCGAGGTAGTACGGCAGCTTGAGCCTAAGGTGGTGGTTCCTATGCACTACAAGACTGAGGCACTGACCCGGGAACTGGAGCCAGTGGATAGGTTCCTTAAGGAGATGGGGATAAAGGAGGTCGTCTCCCAGCCCAGGCTGTCCTTGACCAAGGCAAACTTACCGGACACTACCCAGGTTTTTTTGCTTGACTACTGAATTATAAGAATTTACGGATGTCACTAACCCGGGCTGGTGGTCTGGGAGGTCGGACGAGACACATAAGTAAAGCGGCAAATGTGGCTAGCACCGCGAAGAGGATGAAAGCAGTTATGTAGCTTCTCGTAGTATCATATACCCAGCCAGCATAGACTGGGGCTAGAAATGATGCTGGTGCGGTAAATAGGGAAGAGGTTCCTTGGATAGAAGCGAAAGCCTTTCGCCCGAAGTAGCGTCCCCCTATCGTAAGCCTCAAGGGTACGGGTGCCCCGCTGCCGAATCCATACAAGACAAGTAAGACGTATACCATAGCTAGGCTTCGGTTCAGGAGAAAACAGGTAATCCCTATCGTCTGAAGCAGAAAAGCTCCAGCCACAAGAAACTGTAGGCGGTCTTTTCTGATACGGTCGGCAAGAAGTCCGCCAATGAACCTTGCCGGGATGGTGAAGAAGACCATCATTGCCATCATGCCACTGGCTACGGTTTCATTGATGCCCATATCGGTTAGAAAAGGGATGATATGGATGTTAAAACCTCCGACAACTATCGTGGCGCAAAGCCAGGACATAGTCATCAGCCAGTAGGCAGGTGTTCTCATCGCCTCTCTGAGGGTAAACTCTGTCTCTTCGAAGCTGGTGGCATACTCCACGCCTTTATCTATCATGGCGTCTATGTCTGTTTCTGAAGCTGACTCAACTGTGGTTCCGTCGGGGAGTAGCCCGTAGTATTCCGGGCGTTTTTGTTTGACGAAGTACCATGATAGGGGTACTCCAGTAAACATTACCCCAGCCCATATCAAGCAGGTTGTCCGCCAGCCCTCGGTGGTTAATAGCCAGGAGATGATCGGGAGCACTACTACGCCGCATATACCAATGATGACGAACCTTATGCCGAGGGCCAGCCCTCTTTTCTTGATGAACCAGTTGGTCAGAGCCTTGTCAACGGCAATGGTCAAAGCCAGGTTATTACCCATGGCTACGATCACTCCCCAGACTACGTAATAAGCCCAGGGTGAGGCGATGAACTTCATCAATACCAGGCCGGTACTGGTAAAGCAGATGCCGGCAACGATTATCCACTTAGGCCCAAACCTATCACAGAGCCAACCGGTAAGTGGCGCTTCAATACCAGCTTCCAGTCTGCCGATCCCGGTAGCCAGAGATGTAGCTGCCCGGCTTAAGCCCAGGTCGGAAGCAATGGGCTTGAAGAGCACTGACATGCCGTAGCCGTAAAAACCATGCCCTAAACCAGAATAAATGCCGGTAACCAGGTTCATCCACCAGCCAGGGAATATCCTGGGAAATCTTCTCTTAATCAAGAAAGCCCTTTCTCCTTCAGAACTTAATCACTCCAGGGTCGCTTTATCGTGTTATTGTGACCACCAGCAGTAAGATAATTAATAGTAACACTATGGTCAAGAGCGAAGCACCGGCTGTATATATAACCCAGTCAGGGAGGCTTGACTGAGCTGGGGATGGCAGTGAGGGTGACAATTCGGCTACTAGAGACGGTTGAGGTGGTGCTGGCTGGGTGGTGAAGACGCCGGTGGCGCTCCAGTCGCTATTGGTGCTTGAGCCGATGGCTCTGACCTTCCAGTAGTAGGTGGTATTATAGTCCAGGTTAA
>DAOUCV010000031.1:0-19860 GCA_034432095.1 Dehalococcoidales bacterium | reverse complement strand
TCGACCTGGAATATCAGGGAATGCCGGAGGCTGTAGTGCACATCGGACATCGACGAGGGACGAAGCCCCTCTTCAAAACCAGATTCCCCTTCCCCTTATCAAAGGGGAAGGGGATACAGGGGGAAAGGGTCAATACTAAAAGTGAAATTTATTGTTGACCACAATGTGGGTAAGCTAGCCAAGTGGCTGAGGATGATGGGGTACGACACCCTGTTCTTTACCGGCGAGGACGACTGGCAGATGATAATGACCGCCCTGAATGAGGGCAGGGTAATTGTGACCAGGGATACCCAGATTATGAAGAGAGGGGTGGTGACCAGCGGGAGGCTCAAGGCTGTTCTTATCCGCGGTGACGAGCCAAGGCAGCAACTGCAACAGGTAGCAGAGACTCTGAAGTTGGACCGGCAATCCAGGTCATTCACTATCTGTCTGGAGTGTAATCAACCCCTTGAAGAAAGGACCAGACAGCAGGTGAGGAACCGTGTGCCTCCCTACGTTTTCCAGACACAAAACCAGTATGTGGAGTGTCCTTCCTGCCATCGAATCTACTGGAAGGGGACACACTGGCAGGCGATGACCAGACAACTGGAGAAACTCCGACAGGGCTGACATCAGCGGTCTTTTGTCCTCTTGACCATAGTTCAGGTTATTGCTACACTTCAAGATAAGATAAATAGTGCTTTAAGGTCTTGGTGTGAAGGTTGTAACTGCCGAGCAAATGAGGCAGATAGACCAGGAGTGTGAGAAGATTGGCTTGCCCACCAGCGTGCTGATGGAGAACGCCGGCAAAGCTGTGGCTGAAGGGGTCAGGCGAATCTTGGGCACTGCTGAACAGCAGGATATTCTAATGCTGATTGGCCCTGGTAACAATGGCGGTGATGGACTGGTAGCAGCTCGTTACCTGCATGACTGGGGAGCCAAGGTCAGCCTCTACTTGTTCGGTCGGAGACCGGCAAATGATACGAACCTTAAGCAGGTTCAGGAGCGTAACATAGCTTGTGTTGATGTCGCCAAGGAAGAAAATCTGGGCGGGCTTGATGACAGACTGGCATCAGCTACGGCGGTTATTGATGCTCTATTTGGCACCGGGAAAAGCCGTCCTCTTGGTGATACCTTCGCCCTAGCCCTGGAGAGGGTGAGTAGAGCCAAAGAGAGACGCCCGAACCTTCATATCATCGCTCTGGATTTGCCATCAGGGCTCAATGCCGATACCGGTGCCGTAGACCCTGCCTGCCTCTATGCTGATGATACGATTACCCTTGGCTTTCCCAAAGCGGGCTTATTTAACCCTCCCGGTTCGGAAAGGGCTGGTAGGATAACGGTAGTTGATATTGGTATACCTTCATATCTGGCAGAAAAAATACCCCTTGAGCTTATCACCGCTGAGTGGGCTAGGTCGGTTCTTCCCAAACGTCCCCTTGGAGCTAACAAAGGGACTTTTGGTAGAGTTCTTGTTGTTGCGGGTTCAATCAATTATATAGGTGCGGCCTATTTGGCCTGTAGTGGCGCCATAAGAGTCGGGGCGGGATTGGTGACGCTGGCCACGGCGACCAGCCTGCAACCGATTTTAGCCTCAAAGCTAACCGAGGTAACCTATCTACCTCTACCCGAATCCAGTCCGGGCGTTATTGCTCCACAGGCAGCCAGTCTGATACACGAAGAACTGGGCAATTACCATGTCCTGCTTCTGGGCTGCGGACTGGGGCAGAGCCAATCTGTCATGAGGTTCATTAGAGCTGTAATCTTGGGAGAAAAGGTAACGCTGCCGCGGCTCGTCCTTGATGCTGACGCACTCAATACTCTGGCTAAAACCCCGCGCTGGTGGCAACGGTTAGGGGACAATGCTATACTTACCCCGCATCCTGGTGAAATGTCCCGGCTGGCTGGGATGACTGTAGAGGAGGTGCAATCAGATAGGGTGGGCGTGGCGACCAAGGTAGCTAGGGAGTGGCATAAGACGGTTGTCCTGAAGGGAGCCTATACTGTTATTGCTACCCCGGATGGCTGCCCCAGGATTAGCCCGGTAGCTAACCCTGGATTGGCATCCGCTGGAACCGGGGATGTCCTGACCGGGGTTATCGCGGGACTGGTGGCACAGGGTCTAACTCTGGCTGATGCTGCTACTTGCGGGGTATATCTCCATGGCGAGGCCGGCGAAATGGTCAGAAAGAAACTGGGCGATGCCGGCATGGTTGCTACTGACCTTTTGCCGGTACTGCCACTGGTGATTAAGCAGCTCAAGGAGAAAAGCCGATAGTTCAGGAGACAAAATTATGTTATTAGCTATTGATATTGGAAATACCAACGTCGTTTTTGGGGTTTTTGAAGGCGAGCAGCTCCGTGCCACCTGGCGTATGGCTACGGATGTTCACCAGATGGCGGATGAATATGGTATCCTGCTGCTTAACCTGATTGAGCATAAAGGTATGGATGTATCAGCTATTAAGGAAGTAGCCCTATGCAGTGTTGTCCCGCCGTTAACTACCACCTTCCTTGACCTTTCGCAGCGGTACTTTCACACCACGCCTCTGGTGGTAGGGGCTGGAGTCAGGACTGGAGTGCGTATCCGTACAGACAACCCGAGAGAGGTTGGCGCTGACCGGATCGCTGACGCGGTCGCCGCTCATCACCTCTATGGCGGTCCGGTAATCATTGTTGACCTGGGTACAACTACTGTCTTTGGTATTGTCTCCAGAGAAGGAGACTATATTGGCGGTGTTATCGCCACTGGCATAGCTACTGCGGCTGAAGCGCTATTCACCCGGACGGCGCAGTTGCCCCGTGTGGAGCTCGTCCCTCCCAAACGTGTTATTGGCACCAACACAGTGGCGGCCATGCAGTCGGGGATTATCTACGGCTATGCGTCGCTTGTTGAAGGGATGCTGGCTCGAATCCAGAAGGAACTGGGAGAGAAGGCTCTGGTAGTGGCTACCGGAGGTTATGCGGAACTTATAGCCAGAGAAACGAAAGTAATTGATAAGGTAAATCCTGACTTGACGCTGATAGGACTAAGGCTTATCTACCAGAGAAATAAAGCGTAAGAGGGGAGTCAAAGAGGGGCGATGCCTTTTTATATTGAATAGCGTGTTTAGGAGGACTCCGCCCCTCTTAAAAAACCTGTCTCCTCTCTTTGGAAAGGAGAGGAAATACAGAGGGTGAGGTTGTTTTACCCCCGATTGGGAGGTGGTAATGTTAGCGAATAAGACCATAGTTTTAGGTGTGACGGGAAGCATAGCTGCTTACAAAGCGGCTGAGCTTGCCAGCAGATTGACCCAGGCTGGGGCTAAGGTTGAGGTAGTTATGACTGAGGCGGCGACCAGGTTTGTTAGTCCCTTAACCTTTCGCAGTCTCACGAACCGTCCGGTGGTAACCAGTATGTGGGAGCTTGCTTCCGAGTTCAGCATTGAGCATGTAGCCCTGGCTGAGGCGGCGGACATCGTGGTTATCGCTCCGGCGACTGCCAATATTATCGCTAAACTGGCGGCTGGTGTCGCTGATGACATGCTCAGTTGCACCGTACTGGCGACCCGAGCGCCGGTTATTATTGCCCCAGCCATGCACTCTGGTATGTGGGAGAATGCGGTGACGCAGGAGAATGTGGCTAAACTGAAGGCGCGCGGTCTCGTTTTTGTTGGACCGGAGTATGGTCGTCTGGCTTCGGGGGGAATGGGGCAGGGTCGGTTTGCCGAGGTTGAGAAGATTATCGGCACTATCACTCAGGTGCTGGGTCGTAAGGGTGACCTTGAGGGCAAACGGGTTGTCGTCACGGCGGGTGGCACGCAGGAAGCCATTGACCCAGTTCGCTTTGTCGGGAATCGCTCTTCGGGCAAGATGGGCTATGCGGTAGCTGAGGCGGCTAGGGATAGGGGGGCTGAAGTGACGCTGGTTACTGCTCCTACCGCTCTTGCTGACCCGGCGGGCGTGGCGGTCGTTCATATTGAGAGTGCTGTCCAGATGAGAGAGGCGGTGGTCAGGGCTGCGGCTGAAGCCGATGCTCTGATTATGGCGGCGGCGGTGGCTGACTACCAGCCAAAGAGCCGAGCCAGACAGAAAATTAAGAGAGAAGCCACTGGTGACAGCTTCACTCTGGAGCTGGTGAGGACGCCGGATATTCTGGCTGAGGTAAAGGGCGATTTTATCAAGGTCGGCTTTGCCGCGGAGAGCGAGAACCTGCTCGCCAATGCCAGGGACAAACTCAAGAGGAAGCAGGTTGACCTCTTCGTTGCCAATGACATCACTGCCCCTGATAGCGGTTTCGGCGCCGATACCAACAAAGTAACCCTGATTGACAAAGATGGCGAAGTAGAAGACCTGCCCCTGATGAACAAGAGAGAGGTAGCCGATAAGATACTGGACAAGGTGGTGGAGATACTGACTAAGAAAGCTGGGAAGCAGGGCGTAAGAGATAAATCGGGATGAAAAAGCCTCAAACTAACTATGCTTTTATTGATGGAACCAACCTTTACCGGACTATGAAAGCAGTAGGTTGGGATTTAGACTACCGCCGCTTTAGAATATACTTGAGTGAGCATTATGGTGTTAGTAAGGCATATTACTTCATCGGCTATATGCCCGAGAATACGCCTCTTTATACTTTCTACAGTCTGTGGGGTATGTAATAATATTCAAGCCCATTCTAAAAACACCAGAAGGCAGGGTTAAAGGCAATTGTGATGCTGAGTTAGTATTACAGGTTATGATAGACTTGGATAGTTATGAAAAGGCGGTACTAGTAAGTAGTGATGGGGATTTTTACTGTCTAGTGAACTATCTGCGCGAGAAAAATAAACTAGAGTGTGTTCTAGCACCTTGTAAAGCGGGGTGTTCGCATTTACTAGATATAGCCTCCAAGGGGCAAGTGGCGTATTTAGATAACCTGCGTGGGAAATTGGAGTATAAAAAGAAAAACCCCCTGTAAGGACGGAACCTCACAGGGTGTTTTTCGTCGTGATTCTGATTGTTAGAATATCACACAATCAGATATTTGTCAATAGTCATTTGGAAAGGGCAGGGGGAATGTAGGGTAAGAAGTCGGAGGCTCTTTTTGAGCTTACCTTCACCTCGAAAGATGGGTGGATATTAAGAGTTTAAGATACGATACCATCTTGCCCAACGGTATCCTCTAGCCTAGAAAAAGAGGGAACAATTAATAGAAGAGGGAACTAAGGGAAAGGGAGAGACTCTTTAATTAAAGTTTCCCCTTCCCCTTGTCAAGGGGAAGGGGATTAAGGGGATAGGATTAGTAAGACAAATAAGGTGGAGAGGTTAAACAAAAAAATACAGAAAGGGAATTATGGCAGAAGCACCAACAAAAGATGAAATGCCCAAAGCGTATGAGCCGGGTAAGGTTGAGCAGAAGTGGTATAAATTCTGGCTGGAGAAGGGCTATTTCCGGGCTGAGATAGACCCCAAAAAGAAGCCCTTTGTCATCATCCTGCCCCTGCCCAATGTTACTGGCGAGCTCCATATCGGGCATGTCCTGGTTGATACGCTGCAGGATATTATGACCCGCTGGCACCGGATGAAGGGCGATTCGGCGCTATGGTTGCCCGGAACCGACCATGCTGGCATAGCGGCGCAGGTGGTGGTGGAGCGAATGCTGGCTGAAGAGGGACTGGACAGGCACCAGTTGGGCAGGGATAAGTTTCTGGAGAGAATGTGGCAGTGGGCAAAAAGCACCCGTCAGACTATTACCGAGCAGCACCATCGACTGGGCGCCTCCTGTGACTGGAGTCGTGAGTATTTTACCCTGGACGAGGGACCAAGCCGGGCAGTGCGTACCGCCTTTGTCAATCTATATAATAAGGGTTTAATCTACAGGGGAGAACGCATTATCAACTGGTGCCCTCGCTGTGCTACTGCCCTCTCCGACCTTGAAACAGAGCATAAAGATGTAAGCGGGCATCTGTGGTATGTCCGTTACCCTCTGGTGGAAGGTGATGGCTTTATCACCGTCGCCACCACCCGCCCTGAAACGATTCTCGGCGATACGGCGGTGGCGGTCAATCCTGAAGACAAGCGCTTCAAGGCTATGGTGGGCAAGAAGGTTATATTGCCTGCAATCAAGCGGGAAATACCGATTATCGCTGATGAGGCTGTTGACCCGGCTTTTGGTACCGGAGCGGTAAAGATTACCCCGGCTCACGACCCGGTGGACTTTGAAGTGGCTCAGCGGCAGGGTCTGCCACTGATAAACATCCTGAATTCAGATGCTACTATGAATGAGAATGCTGGACCCTATAAAGGTCTCGACCGCTTTAAGTGCCGAGAAGCCATACTGGCTGACCTGGAAAGGGACGGGCTTCTGGAAAAGGTTGAGCCTTATACCCACTCGGTAGGACACTGCGACCGATGTCAGACGATTGTTGAACCTTTAGCCAGCAAACAGTGGTTTGTTAATATTAAACCGCTGGCTGGACCGGCGATAGATGCCATCGTTGATGGGCGTATCAAGATTGTTCCTGACTTCTTTACTAAAGTCTATCTCAACTGGATGGAGAATATTCGCGACTGGTGTATCAGCCGTCAGCTCTGGTGGGGACACCGCATTCCAGTCTGGTACTGCCAGGACTGCGGTGGACTAACGGCGAGCGTTGATGACGCCAAAGCCTGTAGCCATTGTGGCTCAGCCAGAATAGAGCAGGACCCGGATGTTCTGGACACCTGGTTTAGCTCGGCACTGGTAACTCACTCGACCCTGGGCTGGCCGGGCGATACCGATGACCTGCGCTATTTCTACCCGACCTCGGTAATGGAAACCGGCTATGACATCCTTTTCTTCTGGGTAGCCAGGATGATCATGATGGGTCTTGAGGATACCGGGGATATCCCCTTCCGTACTGTCTACCTCCACGGTCTGATACGGGATGAGAGGGGAGTTAAGATGAGCCGGGTCAGGGGCAACGTAGTTAATCCGATTGATACCCTGGAACAATATGGCGCTGATGCCCTGCGCTTCGCCGTCATCACCGGTACGTCCCCGGGGATTGACAGCAAGCTCTCTACGGCTAAGCTGGAAGCTGGTCGCAACTTTGCCAATAAACTGTGGAATGCCACCCGTTTTGTTGTCAGAAGTATAGATGGTGAAGAGAGTATGGTAATCCAGCGGGATTCGTTGCCGACAGAAGACCGGTGGATTCTTAGTCGGTTGAACCGAACTATTGCCAGCGTTACCAGATTGCTGGAAGACTTCCAGTTTGCTGAAGCTCAAAGGCAAATCTATGATTTCCTGTGGGGCGAGTTCTGTGACTGGTATATTGAGCTGGCCAAGATTCGCCTGCGTTCGGTTAGCGAAGGGGCATTGTCTCCTGTCCCCGTGCTGGTTCATGTGCTGGAGACCTCGCTACGGTTACTGCATCCCTATATGCCTTTCATTACCGAAGAGCTATGGCAGAACTTGAAGCGCCGCCTGCCTTCTGGCTGGCACGAGAGTGAGTCCATAATGGTAGCTCCTTATCCTGAGGCTGATAGTAGGGCGGTTGACCCTGAGGCAGAGCGAGTTATGGAGTCGGTAATCGAAATAATACGGTCTATCCGCAATGCCCGGGCTCAGTATAATGTGGAAAGCTCCAGGTGGATTGAGGCACAGGTCTATGGCGGCAAGCTGACATTGGCTATTACTCCCTATTCTCAGGCTATCGGGACTCTGGCCAGGGTAAGGCCGGTCACGATTATGGATACCCGGGAGAAGAGTAAGGCAGGCGAAAATAACCTGGTCCTATTGCTGACGGAGACGGAAGTCACCATACCTATGGAGAGCATGGTTGACCGGGAAGCCGAGAGAAAACGGCTGGAGCAGGAGATAGAACGAAGCGAAGCTGAACTTGCTCGTCTTGAAGCCAGACTAAAGGACAAGGACTTTCTGTCCAAGGCGCCAGCCTCGGTCATTGAGAAGGAACGGCAGAAGTGCGATGCCTTAACTGATAGATTAAAGAGGCTAAGGCAGCAAGTCCTCAGGTAGATTCCAGCTCAAGCTCACGCCTATCTAAACGCCGTGAGAGACCTTTATTCTTCAACCAGTCCAGTGCCTTCTTGGTATCACTGGCTACTTTTGCCTTGTCCGACTGCTTCAGCCGGTGCTTGAATAGCCAGTAGGTGAATTCCTTTAGCTCGGTCAGGCTGATAGACTTGAGCTGACGGTAGCCCTTCTCCTGTCTGAAGCGTCTGAGCAATACAGCTCTGGTGGCACCGTAGATTCGCCGGTAAGCCTCATTAATAATAATGTCGTGCTCCCTCAAGTAGCCTGAAGACCACCTTTCCTTGCGTACCTCTTCTTCTACCGCCAGCACCAGAGCCTCCTCCACGGTAACGCCGTAAAAGTAGTTAAGATACTGGTGATATTTAGTGCTGCCGATAAGCTCCTTGAATTTCTCTTTGGGTAGGTTGAGCGGTGGCTCACCATGGAAAAGCAGGGCGGTCTTCTCATCGTCAGGCAACAGGCCATCAACTGCCTGGCAGAGGCGCTCCGCCAGTAAGAGCCAGTCGAAGGCTTCGCCATCGATAAGGTAATTATAGGTATGCCCGTTAAGGGTCTCCTTGGCGGTATTGCACAGTCCAATTGCCTCAAGCAGGGCGAGGTACCAGTGCTTACCCTCGGCGATTGCCCGCTCCAGATGTTTTATTGCCTCAGCGTTACCTGCTGGGGTTAACTGGTTGTTAAGTTCGGGATTGTTTATTAACCTCACCTCCTCCATCCTTGGCGGCTTCTGCCTTGAGCCTCTCGTAGAACTGAAGGCGCCCGGTATTCACCATTTCGGTAATCTTCTTGGCAATCGCCTCCCCCACCCCCGGGATTTCCCTTAATCTATTCTCCCTGACCAGCTGCTCCACCTCAACCGGCAGTTCTTGAATGGACTTGGCTACCTTCTCATAAGCCCTGATTTTGAAGATATTGTCCTTCTTTATTTTGAGAAGGTCAGCAATATCCTGAAAGATTTTAGCAATTTCAGTGTTGGTCATAGGATTTAATTCTAGCTGGCATCTACCCGATTTTTCAAATTGGTATACTCCCCAAGCGCGACACTTGGGGCATCTGACTGGCTCACCAATTTCGGCATCCCCGAGTCCTCTATCAGTCACCCAATCAGGGCAATCATCAACATATTCAGGCTCTTCCTCATTTGAAGCAACACAATAGGTATAGTCGTTAAACTGGTATATTAATTCGTTCCCGCTATATCCGCAATTCAAGCATCTATACTGCGCCATAATCACCCCTCTTCTCTCTTAGGTATTTTTTGTTTTCTTAGTCTTGTATTTAGTCTTCTTTTCTAGTATTTGTGCTTGAGGAACCAATTTTGTCTTTCTTTTTCTAGCAGGTATTTGGTATTCTGCTAATTCCTTTTTGCCCATTTTAATCTTCTTGCCTGTCCTTCCAACGGATAAAGGCAATTCCTGAAGCATCCTTGCTGTTTCCAGTCTCTGCTCAGCTATTTGGCAATATTTCTGTGAAATATCAATGTGAATAAAATGACGGCCAGTTTTTTGGGCTACTACCGCCACTGTTCCTGTTCCTCCAAACATATCTAATACGACATTACCTTTGTAAGTATAAAACTTAATGAGCCTGTATATCAGCATTTCAGGAAATGGGGTAGGATGTCCTCTGCGCTGTGACTCCGGCGGTATATACCAGAAGCCATCAGAAAATCTCATGAACTCATCATTTGTTATGTCTCTGTCTTTCTTATTACCGTCTAGGGTCCAAGAATCTTTGCAGAAGACCAAGACATATTCCCAAGAAGGCACGATGTGGGGATTTGATGGACTCATCCAACTTCCCCACGCAGTCCTGCGTCCCATAGTCTGCTTATACCAGATTATCTCAGTTCTCATTATCATGCCTATTTCTCTTAGCTGATTTGAAAAATCGTGATGAATAGGTCTAAAGTTCTTTATACTGGTGGGAGCAATGTTAAGAGCAAATCTCCCTCCAGAGACTAACACCCGCTTTGTCTCTATCCAGACTTTTTTCATCCATTCTAAGTAACTGTCATAAGCCAGACTATCATCATGGTTATCATAGTCTATGCCCAAATTATAGGGTGGCGAGGTTACTGCCAGATGAACAGTTTCATCTGGAATTTGACTCATAACTTCGAGGCAGTCACCGCAAATTATTCGGTCTAAGAATTCCATAATTATCGGCTTCCTATTTTGGAATTTCCACCTTCCAATAACGTAAGTCATCAATCAAGTCATCTATTGGTCGTACACTGTGGCAATATTGGGTATGATTTGGAATTGCGAGGCTGTCAAAGACTATAGAATTGTTACCTTTGTCCACGTTTTCTCGTTTGAGCGATATATCGGCGTCTAGTCTGGGGTCTTTGTCATTTTTGTATCTTTTCACTAAATACACTCTGTCACTAAAACTTTCAAGTAATCGGCGAGCCGCTGTAGCCTCTTTACATGACTTACCTAACTCACTTGCTTTTGGTTTATAAATATCTCTATCTTCAGTAACAACCACAAACGGTATGTTGGAACTTAATCTAGTAAGCTCCAAAAAGCAGCTTCTGTGTGGCGAGCGTGGAAAGATACTTTGCAGTTAATAATAGCTAATAGCCTCCATTGTTGACCAAATTGACTAGGTCTTATGAGAGCAAACAAGTCTAAGTCAGGATAATCTTCAAGCTGACTCTGGTCACAGCGACGTTTTACAGGTATTCGTGTAAAGTCCATAATTTGAAATAGGTTCTTCTTATCACTGATAAACTTTTTAAGCTCAGTTTCCTTAGCGCGTGTAACTACTATATTATCGTTCTGTAAAAAGCTATTAAGTATTTTTGCCACTATACGCTCGAAAGCTGCTCCCCCTAACGTTTTAAGGGATTGTGCTACTTTGTCTGTAGTCATGGTTCTTTTCACCTCCCGTGGCAGTATTTGTATTTTTTGCCTGAGCCGCAGGGGCAGGGGTCGTTGCGCCCTATCTTTTTGCCGGCGACCTTTTGTTTTCGTTGCTTGCTACCTGCGCCGGCGGTGACCTGAGCCATGGGTGACGGCGCTGGCTGGGAAGCTTCCCTTTTGGCAAGAGTGACATGGAATATGGTACGGGTGATGTCATGCCGGATGGTATCCAGCAGTATTTGAAACTGCTCATAGCCTCTATTCTTGTAGGCGTCCACCGCTTTCACCTGACGCAGGCTCTCCCAGCCAGCCTGCAGACGCATCTCTTCCATTCTGGTCAGGTGCTCAATCCAAAGGCTGTCCATAGTGCGCAGCATTATCAGTCGCTCCAGCTTCCGCATATTCTCCGAGCCCATTTCCTGCTCCCGTTGCTGGTATAGAGCCTCTGCCTGCTGAATTAACCTCTGTTCAATCTCTCGGGGCTTGAGTGAGGAGAGAACCCCAGCATTAAGCTCCGGGGGGAGGGGCATAATGGTGGTAACATCGTCAATTAAGCCCTTGATGTCCCGGCCATCACCACGGCTGTCCTGGATATGGGCAGACACGATACCCTGTATTTCTTCTCTGACCATAGAGAGGATGTTGGCTTTAAGGTCGGCGCCACTTAATATCTTCCGCCGCTCACCATAGATAAGCTCTCTTTGCTGGTTGACCACATCGTCATATTCCACCAGGTGTTTACGTATGTCGAAGTGGTAGCCCTCTACCCTTACCTGAGCATTTTCAATGGAGCGATTAAGCAGTTTATTCTCGATGGGAGTATTCTCATCAAAACCAGCCCAGTCCATAAAGCCCTTGATTCGGTCACCACCGAAGCGCTTCATAATGTCATCCTCCAGGGAGACATAGAAGCGGGACTGTCCCGGGTCACCCTGTCTGCCGGAACGACCTCTGAGCTGGTTGTCAATCCGCCTTGCCTCATGACGCTCGGTGCCGAGAACGAAGAGCCCCCCGAGCTCAACCACCTTATTGTGTTCCTCCTGCCACTCCTGTTCACTCCTCCCGGCCGGGTTTCCTCCCAGAACAATATCAACGCCACGCCCCGCCATATTGGTGGCGACAGTTACCTTCCCAAGCCGCCCCGCCTGAGCGATGATGCCTGCCTCCTTCTCATGGTACTTGGCATTGAGCACCTGGTGCGGTATTCCCTTTCTCTTCAGCATTTCACTGAGCTTTTCTGACTTCTCAATAGATACGGTGCCGACCAGCACCGGTTGTTTTTTCCTGTAGAGTTGCTCTATCTCCCGCACCACCGCCTTGAATTTAGACTCTTCATCCTTGTAAATGCGGTCGGGGAAGTCCTGGCGGATCATTGGTTCATTGGTGGGAATAACCACCACATCAAGTTTATATATCTTGTAGAACTCCTCCGCCTCAGTAGCTGCCGTACCGGTCATACCGGCCAGCTTTTGGTACATCCGGAAGTAGTTCTGGATGGTGATGGTAGCGAAGGTCATACTTTCCCGCTGAATCTTGACGTGCTCCTTGGCTTCAATAGCCTGGTGCAGCCCCTCTGAGTAGCGGCGGCCAAACATCAGCCGACCGGTGAACTCGTCAACAATAATCACCTGACCATCTTTTACCACATAGTCGCGGTCTCTCCTGTAGAGGGCATGGGCGAGCATTGCCTGACGGAAAGCACGGAGGAGATAGATACGCGTTCGTTCTTCTTCAAAGGTCAGCTTTCTGGCTTCTCCGCCCTCCTCCCCGCCGAACAGGTCTTTGGCTGTCATACCGAAAGCCCTGGCGAATTTGTCCTGCCCACGAGCCGTCTCCCTGACACTTCGGGTCTTTTCGTAGGCGATATAGTCGTATTGCCCTTCCTCAAGCGCAGCCTTCTCTTTCTCCTCAGAGGTGACTGGCTCATGAGGCAGTACCTTAAAGCTCATACGTCTCACGACGGCGTCAACAGCCTGGTAGACCTGACCTGCCTGCTCGGCAGGACCACTGATGATAAGCGGGGTCCGTGCCTCATCAATAAGCAGGTTGTCCACTTCGTCAACAATGGCATAGTTCAAGGGACGCTGTACACAGTAGGCCAGGTCTACAACCATATTGTCCCGCAGGTAATCGAAGCCAAATTCGCTGCTGGTGCCATAGGTAATATCAGCCTTATAGGCTTCCTGCCGGGAAATGGGGCGGAAGTGACGCCAGGGGTCGCTTTCCTTACCGGAATCGTAGGTAGGGTCATAGAGGCAGGCAGGGGTATGTTCGTCCGGGGTCTGCTGGGGATAGATGCTAGCCACGCTCACCCCGAGCAGGTGATAGATAGGCCCCATCCAGTACGGGTCCCGACGAGCTAGATAGTCGTTAACCGTGACCAGGTGGCAGCCCTGACCGGTCAGGGAGTTGAGGTAGAGGGGGAGGGTAGCCACCAGGGTTTTGCCCTCGCCGGTCTTCATCTCGGCGATCTTGCCCTGGTGAAGAACAATGCCCCCCATTAGCTGGACATCAAAGTGGCGCTGACCTATAGTCCGCTTGGCGGCTTCACGGACGGCGGCAAAGGCTTCGGGCAAAAGCTCATCAAGAGAACTGCCAGCTTGCAGCCGAGCCTTGAACTCATCGGTCTTAGCGCGAAGTTCGGCATCGCTGAGTCGCGCAAACTCGGGCTCAAGCTCATTTATCTCATCTACCAGAGGCAGTAAGCGCTGAAGTTGTTTTTCATTAGAATCAATAAGACTGCCCAGAAATTTGAACACGATTTACCTCTGCTCAAACAGAGCTCCTATTGATTGCCCGGTATGAATACGTTTAATGGCTTCACCCAGTAGTGGCGCTATAGACAAAACGGTAATTTTGTCCAGTTTCTTATCACCGGTGACGGGAATGGTGTCTGTAACTATTACCTCTTTCACCGGGGACGAGGCTATCCTCTGAATAGCCGGGCCAGAAAACACCGGATGGGTAGCACAGGCGTATATCTCCTTCACTCCTCGCTCCCGGAGGACTGAGACAACATTAACCAAAGAGCCGGCAGTGTCTATCTCGTCGTCTACAGTGAGGGCTATCTTACCCTCTACCTCTCCGATGACATTAAGTGTCTCTTTCTTATCAACATTACCCATGCGTCTCTGTTCTATAATAGCCAGAGGGGCATTAAGCCTGTCAGCTACATCTCGGGCTCGTTTGGAGATGCCGAAGTCAGTGGCAACCACTACCAGTCTGTCAAAGTCCTTCTTCTTGAAATAATCGCTCAGCAGGTACAGGGCGGTCAGTTCATCAACGGGTATGTTAAAAAAGCCTTGAATTTGCCCGGCGTGCAGGTCTACGGTCAACAAGCGATTGGCTCCAGCTACAGTGAGCAGGTCAGCTATTAACCTGGCGGTTATCGGGACACGGGGCTGGTCTTTCTTATCGGTGCGGGCATAGGCGTAGTAGGGGACTACCGCGGTAATGCGTCCGGCTGATGCTCTTTTGAAAGCATCAATCATAATCAGTAGCTCAACCAGATTCTTATTGACCGGGGAGGAGAGGGGTTGAACGATAAAGGTGTCTCGCTCGCGCACATTGTCCAGAATGCGAACGAAAATATTCTCGTTGCTGAACTCAAAAACCTCGCAGTTGCCTAAAGATATACCCAGATATTCCGTGATTGCCTTGGCGAGGGCAGGATGGGCATTGCCGGTGAATACCTTCAACTCATCCACGCTGATTCCTCCCTTTCTCTAACTCCAGTAGATAGCTTCATTATAGCACTATTTTCTATTGACCTCACCCCCTTTAAGCACCGGAAAAAAGCAAAGATTTTTCCGGGAACCCCTTTATCTCCCTTTCCTTCAAAGGAGAGGGAGAGAGATATTTAAAGAGAGGCTTCGTCTCCTCTTAGTCCGGTTTCGCACCTCTTTCCTTAAAAAAGTAATATGAAAGGCTGAAGGGCTCTTACTCTAAAGGAGATAAGTAGAGGTAGATATTAAAAAGGTCTCCCCTTCCCCTTATCAAGGGGAGGGAGAGAAAGGGGGATAGGGTTATCAAACGGATATTATCTGTGAATCCCGGGCACCGGGAAGCGTGAGCATAAGTTAAGAACCTCCTGGTGCACCTGGTCTTGGATATCTCGGTTATCGATATCTGTAAGCACCTTCACAATCATTGAAGCAATCTGCTTCATTTCGTCCCTGCCGAAGCCACGCGTGGTAACCGCCGGTGTCCCCACTCTAATGCCGCTGGTTACCAGCGAGGAGCGCGGGTCAAAGGGGATGCCATCGCGGTTGACCACGATGCCAGCTCTACCCAGAGCTTTCTCAGCCTTCTTGCCGGTGATGCCCAGCTCAATAAGGCTTATCAAGGCAAGGTGGGTATCTGTTCCGCCGGATACTAGGTGCATACCTAGCCTCTTTAGCTCGCTGGCTAGAACAAGGGCATTATCCAGTATGGCGCGCTGATATTCCACGAATTCAGGTTGCATGGCTTCATAAAAGGCTACTGCTTTAGCCGCAATAAGGTGCATGAAGGGTCCTCCCTGCATTTGGGGGAAAACAGCCGCATCTATGGCGGTAGCTAGCTCCTTACGGCATAAAATAAACCCGCCCCTCGGACCGCGTAGCGTCTTGTGGGTGGTAGCGGTTACGACATCGGCATAAGGGATGGGGGAGGGATACAGCCCGGCGGCAATCATGCCAGCCGTGTGAGCTATATCAACCATTAGCTTGGCTCCGACAAGGTCAGCAATATGACGAAAACGCTCAAAGTCAATAATCCGGGGGTAGGCACTGGCACCAGTAACAATCAGCCTTGGCCTGTATCTTAAGGCGAGTCTTTCTATTTCCTGGTAGTCGATTCTTTCTGTTTCCCGATTAACGCCGTACTGGATAAAATTATATGACTTGCCTGAGAAGCTTGCCCTGTCACCATGAGTGAGATGGCCTCCGTGAGCCAGACTCATGCCCATTGCTGTGTCTCCATAATCCAATAAGGCATGGTATACTGCCATATTAGCCTGGGAACCGCTGTGTGGCTGGACATTAGCGTGCTCGGCATGGAATAGTTCTTTTGCCCGCTCGATAGCCAGGTTTTCCACTATATCCATATTTTCACAGCCGCCATAGTAGCGTCGTTGGGGGTAACCTTCAGCATATTTACTGGTTAGAATCGACCCCTGAGCTTCAAACACAGCCTGACTGGGATAGTTCTCGGAGGCAATAAGGTTTATCGTTTCCCTTTGCCGTTTCTCCTCCAGATCAAGGGCATGTTTAATTTCCGGGTCAGTTTGACTTAAAGAACTCATTTTCCCTCCCTGTTGAAGTCTAGCAACGGTGCCCTTATATTGTCAATAACTGTATCTGAGTTTGTTTGATGACCTAATTCAAGGAGAGGGGGACTAAGCGGGTTCCAAGAAAAATCATCGATTTTTCTGGGTGCTTAAAGGGTGGTGAGGTCAAACTAGTCTAAATTGACTCGCCATATTGGGCGTGCTATCATAAACAAAAGGCTGGTTGATTAGACCCATTTCGGGTTGCGATGAGAAGATGTCGGCACTGACGGAACTCTATAAGGAAATCGCACTCTGCCAGCGGTGTGAAATTGCCAAATTTCGAACCAAGGTGGTACCCGGTGAGGGGGCGGAGAACGCTGATATGCTATTTATTGGAGAGGCACCAGGCTGGCATGAAGACCAGCAAGGACGCCCCTTTGTTGGTCCAGCCGGGAAATTCCTGGATGAATTGTTAGCCTCTATCGGTCTACGACGTGAGCAGGTCTATATTGCCAATGTGATTAAGTGCCGGCCTCCGGAAAACCGTGACCCTTTGCCTATAGAAATACAGAACTGCCGTAAGTGGCTGGAACGCCAGATTGAGTTGATTTCCCCCAAGATAATTATTACTCTCGGGCGCTACTCTATGGCGATGTTCTTCCCCGGCAAGAGCATCAGCAAAATTCATGGCACGGCTCAGAAGCGGGGTAATGTCATCTACTATGCGATGTATCATCCGGCGGCGGCTCTTCATCAGCAAAGCCTGCGCCGGGAGATAGAGGCCGATATGTTGAAGATTCCATCACTTTTGGCGCAGGCGAAAAATATTACCGAGGTCAAACCAGAGCCGCAGCAATTGAAGATGTTTGAGGTTTAAAAGATGGCTAAAGCAAAACTCAGGATAATCCCCCTTGGCGGGCTAAGTGAAATCGGCAAGAATATGATGGTGATGGAGTATGAGGATGATATCATTGTCATTGATGCCGGGCTTATGTTCCCTGAGGAAGAGATGTTAGGCATTGACCTGGTAATTCCCGACATTAGTTATCTTTTGGAGAGACGGGAAAAGATAAGGGGTATCGTGGTTACTCATGGTCACGAGGACCATATCGGCGCTTTGCCTTACCTGCTGCCTCAGCTTAATGTGCCGGTCTATGCCACAAAACTTACCCGGGGGCTCATCTCGGTTAAACTGAAAGAGCGAAAGGCGCTCTCCGGGGCTAGTCTGAGAGTGGTACCCTTTGGCGGGAAGGTGACACTGGGGAAATTTAGAGTTGAGTTTTTCCCTGTTTGCCACAGCATACCCGACTCAGCGGGTTTAATTATACAGACGCCGATTGGCACCGTAGTTCATAGCGGGGATTTTAAGGTTGACCATACCCCGGTTAGTGGTCAGCCAACTGACCTGTCCCGGCTGGCCCGGCTGGGAGGGGAGGGAGTTCTCCTCCTCCTCTCTGATTCCACCTATGCCGAACTACTTGGTTATACCCCTTCAGAAAGGGTGGTGGGGGAGACTCTAGAGCGTATCATGGCTGAGGCACCGGGGAGAGTAATTATCACCACGTTTTCGTCGCTGGTCTCCCGTATTCAGCAGGTTATTGATGCGGCGGCAAAGCACCAGCGTCGCGTCTTTATCCTTGGGCGCAGTATGGGTGACACCGTGCGGATGGCGCTGGAGTTAGGCTATCTTCACGCACCCGAAGGTATACTAGGCCGGCTGGATGAACTGCGGGGGCTACCCCGTAATAAGATTGTCTTTATCACTACGGGAAGTCAGGGTGAGCCCACTTCAGCCCTAGTTCGTATGGCCAACCGGGATAACCGCCAGCTTCATATTGTCCCCGGCGACACCGTGGTTATTTCCGCAACCCCTGTTCCGGGTAACGAAGCGGTAGTCAACAGGACGGTGGACAACCTTTTCAAGCAGGGGGCGCAGGTATTATATAACAGGGTGGCACCAGTGCACGTCCACGGACATGCCAGCCAGGAAGAGCTAAAGCTACTACTGAATGTGACCAAACCCAAGTTCTTCATGCCTATCCACGGTGAATACCGCCACTTAACCCTTCATGCCAGATTAGCCGAATCAGTGGGCATTCCCAAAGACAGAATATTCGTGCTTGAGGATGGTGAAGTCCTCGAGCTCAATCCACAGGGGGGCAAGATTACTGGCAAGGTTACGGCAAGTAATGTGTACGTTGATGGCCTCAGTGTAGGTGACATCGGCAGTGTTGTCCTTCGTGATAGGAAGATGTTGGCCAAAGATGGAATAGTGATGGTGATTATTGCTGTTGACCGACAGACCGGCAGGCTGGTAGGGCGTCCGGACATTGTGTCACGGGGCTTTGTTGATGTCGTAGAGTCTAAGGATATGATAGATGAAAGTCGTGACCTGGTAGCCCGGGTTCTGGACCACGGCGGTGCTCGACCGGCTGATTGGGGGTTTATTAATAGCAAGGTTAGAGATACCCTGAATAAGTTTTATTACGAACGAACCAGACGCCGCCCGATGGTTCTGCCTTTTATGGTGAGGGTGTAAAAGAGGGGTAGCCTGAAGGGGCGTTAGCCCCTTCAGGAACTCTAATTCTCCCTTCCCTTGTAAGGGAAGGGAGATGGGGGATAGGTTGGCGATATGACTAAATCCAGGGAGACTAAGGGAAGGTGGTGGTGGCGGTTAGTGCGGTTTTTCTTCGTGCCGCCCGGGCTCTATCTGACGCTCTGTATTATTGCGGCGGCGCTTGTTGCCTGGAAGTGGGGCTCCATAGTTTCGTGGGCTACAGGTGTCTGGCAGTTGCTGGGCTGGGGGCTGGTTCTTATCGGGCTGGTGGTGGCTTCCTTCGTCTGGGTGTTCTGGCGGAGGAAATTCTCCTTAGCCTTTCGTCACCTGCATCAATATTTAGGCAACCTTGCCTTTCTCCTGGTTGTCTGGGGGATACTGGCTTTCCTCCCGGGGAGGGGTGTTCTTGGAGGGGTTAGCCTGGGAGGCAGGTTTGGGCAGGGTATCATTGGCGGTTCGTTTTGGGGAGGAGTTGGTCGGCTGGTGGGCTTGTTCATCATCGGCGTTATTTTAGTAGCACCGAGGGCTTCTCTGCGCCTGGCGACTAATCTCACCTCCCGGCTGGTTCAACAGTTGAAAAAGTTAAGCTATAGACCAGCCCGAAAACAAAAACCCCCGCCTCCCCCTTCGGTTCCGGTAGCTCCTCAGCCTTTAGGAATTGAGCCGGAGAGGGAGAGGGTCGCGCCGGTACCGGCTCCGGCACCGACTCCTCAGGAACTGAAGCAGGTAGCTCAAGAGGTGTGGAAGAAGTATGGTGAATCGGCAGAGCTAGTTACGGTTGATGGCTGGAAGTTACCCCCTATTGACATTCTGGACCGGTCTCCTGAGGTTCAGTTCAGTCAGGCTGACAATGCGGAAAGAGCCAGGCTTATTGAAGAGGCTCTAGCGAGTTACGGCGTTGAGGCTAAGGTGGTGCAGATAAACGCCGGACCAACGGTTACTCAGTTTGGCGTTGAGCCGGGGTGGGACAGGAAGATGAGGGAGGTGAGGGAAAGAGATAAGGACGGCAACGTTAAAGTAAGGTTGGAGGAGGTATCCAAGACAAGGGTTAAGGTGGATAGGATAAGCTCGCTGGCTAATGACCTGGCGCTGGCTCTGGCGGCACCGAGTATCAGGATTGAAGCTCCGGTACCGGGTAAATCGGTGGTCGGCATTGAAGTGCCCAATACTATTTCCAGCCTGGTCAGCCTGCGGGGAGTAATCG
>DAOUCV010000030.1:0-6272 GCA_034432095.1 Dehalococcoidales bacterium | reverse complement strand
CTAATACGGACTATCTTGAGGGTGTGGTGCCGCTGGACAGTCAGCGGCAGGTTATAGTGAACCAATGGATGGAGACCGAGGTTCCCGGTGTTTTTGCCGCCGGTGACATCAGGAGTGGTTCGCCCAGGCAGGTAGTGACGGCCGTAGGGGATGGCGCCACGGCCGGAATGTCTGCCCAGAGGTTTCTCCAGAAATTGAAGTAAGAGTAAATAGCAGGCTATCCTCTTCGTTATTTATTTAGCCAATAGCTGGTGTACTGTCTTGAGCCAGTCCACAATAGCAATCTCCCTGCCGCAGGCGTTCACACAAACGCCGCATTCGGTGCAGCTGGCAACATTGTGTTGTTCAAGGCGGTAAAGAGACCGCGGCGTTTCAATATCACCGTACATAATGGCGTCGTTATACAGTTCGAAGATGCGTGGCACATCAATGTCCTGCGGACACGGCATACAGCCACGACAGGAAGTACAGGGGATGGGTCTCAACTTGCGGTAGGCGTCCCTGACCCGGCTGATCAGCACCTGCTCCTGTATAGTAAGGCTATCCGGTTCAGCACTGTCAGCCAGGGCTACATTTTCCGCTACCTGCTCCATTGAGCTCATGTCACAGACAACGGTGGCAACCTCCGGGTGATTCCAGACCCAGCGCAATCCCCACTCTGCCAGGGTACGCTTTTGTGAAGCACTTGCCCATACCCTGGCTACTGACTCCGGCGGCTCTTTGGTGAGCCGTCCTCCCTTGAGTGGCTCGGTAATAACGACTGCCAGCCCCTTGTCAGCAGCGTATTTGAGCCCGTTGACTCCCGGGTGATGGTCTACGTCCATATAGCTGTACTGAAATTGGCCAAGGGTCCAGTTGTCGTAAGCGGCCAGTATGCTCCTGAGGGTCTGAAAATCATCGTGGAAAGAGAACCCGAGTCTATCAATACGGCAATCAGCGATAGCTTTTTCTGCCCACCGCAGGACGCCCAGTCCCTGCAACTTTGGCCAGCTCTCTCGGTTCAACCCTCCTAGGATATAGAAGTCTATCTGGTCCGTTTGTAACCACTCGCGTTGTGTGTTCAGATAGCGGTCGAAGTCACGAGAAGAATTAATCAGACGGGACGGCAGAGTGGCAGCTACCTTGATTTTCTCTCGGTAGCCGCCTTGAAGTGCCCGGCTGATAAGACGCAAGACACGCTCTTGTCGCCCGATGTCGTACAGGTAGCCCAGGTCTAGGTAGTTGACACCATGGTCAATGGCGTAATGGAGCATTTTGATGGATTCAGCTTCGTTTATGGTTGCCAGGTCTTCGTCCAGAGGTGGTAACCGCGCCACCCCGAAGCCTAATACCGATACTTCCCAGTCCAGTGTTCCAAACCGACGATACCTTATTTACATCCTCCCTTAAGACGGTTATGCTTCTACCCACGGGGAGGCATGTTCGCCACTAAGGCAGATTACGAAAAAGCCGTAAGGTCTATCAACCCACCTGGTTATAAGCGGGAGATGGGGGAATGCGGCCGGGCAAATGGCGACGGTAGGCTTGTTGAAGATATGCCTTTCGTAGTCTTTGCCCATGCCCAGCTCGAGCTCAGCCCCCAGATAATTCAAGTCATTGGGGTCAAGCCCGACAAAGACCAGTATTTCTGCCTCAGGATGGTAATGGGCTTCACCGCCGCGGTGCCATTTACCGCACCTGGAGTAAAATCCCCAGGTAAAGTTAACTTCAAACCCCTCAAGGTCTTTCCCGTAGAGCCAGACAATCTGGTCACCATTTCCCGGCCCCACGCCCATTTCCGCTGGTCTCATTACTCCGTCCCTGCCGATGACCCTCCCATAGCCCATTCCACTCTCATCTCTCCGGCTAGGCTCAACATAAGTCTTCATCTTCTTGATAAGGTGCTTATATTTGGTTCCCGTCGTTTTGGGCGGTCTTGACTTCTCAGGAATGACTTCAGCCTTGTAGTCTGCGGCGAGACCGATGGAGTAGTGCACGATGGTCCTGTCCACTCGTCTGACCGTAACCGGACCGTGTGGTGTCCCCCTTGGAATAAGGACTACCGAGGGCTGGCTGAACATATACTCCTCTCGTTCCTCACCAAGCTCTACGGAGACTTCCGCACCCAGGTACAGAATATTGTTGGTATCGGTTCCTTCAAAGACCAGGCATTCATCATAGGGGTGTATCAAGGCTCCTTCAACGGGGTGCATAACAGTTGGGTCCTGGATGAATCCATACGAAAAGTGGGCGTTAAATCCCTCCAAGTCCTTACCCTCCATCCATACCCGTGGTTCAGGATATAAGCCTCTGGGTCCCTGCTGGACAAGTAACGGTTTTATCAGGTGTGCATATTCCTTTTTTGCCATTTCTATTACCCCCCTTTATGTCTTTTCCTAGGCTCCTGAATATACTGCCCACATTTTACATCGTAACTAACTACCCTTCAATGAGGTGTGAGAGTCTCAGACTCTTCTTGTCTGCCCTGCCCAGTACTTCTCCCTCAGTTCCTTTTTCAGGATTTTGCCCGAAGGGTTCTTCGGCAAGGCATCAACAAACTCCACTGATTTCGGCGCTTTATATCTGGCTAAATTCTTTTTGCAAAAGGCAATAAGCTCGTCTGAGGTAACACTTGCCCCTGGCTTCAGGGTTACGACAGCGTGAACTCTCTCCACCCAGTAGGAGTCAGGGATACCAAAGACCGCCGCTTCTGAAACCGCCGGATGGCGATAGAGAACTTCCTCCACCTCTCGGGGGTAGATATTCTCGCCACCGGAAACAATCATGTCCTTTCTCCTGTCGACAATGAAAATGTAGCCCTTTTCGTCATAGTAGCCCACATCTCCGGTATAAACCCATCCATTGACCAGGGTCTCCCGTGTCTCATCGGGCTTACGCCAGTATTCAGTCATCAGATGCTTGCTCTGCACTATTATCTCGCCTAGTTCGCCAGGAGCGACATCGTTATTCTTCTCATCGACAATCCTTACGTGTACTCCGATGCTTGGCCGACCGGCTGAAGCCAAGACTTTCTGCTCTTCGGGAGACGCATCCTTGACCTTGTGGTCCTTCCTGGGGAGGTCACTGACCTCCGGGCCGGTCTCAGTCTGACCGTAGCCCTGAGCAAAAATAGGTCCCCAGGTCTCCAGCCCTTTCTTCAGTACTTCTACCGGCATAGGTGAGGCGGCGTACCACATCCGCTTCAGGCTGGAAAGGTCATACTTTTTCAGGTCGGGTACTGCAAGCATCGCCACTAGATGGGTGGGCACAATATCAATATCAGTAGCCTTTTCATCCTGAATGGTCTGTAAGGTAGCGGCGGCATCAAACGACCTCTGCGGCATGATGAAATTACAGCCAGCGATGAAGAGGAAGGCCCGGAAATGGTGAAGCCCGCCAATGTGGAAAAGGGGCATAACCTGAATGTGCTTATCACCCGGCTGCAAGCCCATTTCTATGATGAGATTCTTGGTATCATCCATGAAACTCCGGTGGGTATAGAGTGAGCCGCGAGGCATACCAGTGGTGCCGCTGGTATAGACAATTGCCAGCGGGTCATCCTCCTCCACCTGGACGTCAGGCTCTTCTTTGGGGTAGCTAGCCAGTAAGTCGTCGTGTCGTATCATATCGGGGGCTGAGCCTTCAAGAGAGATGAAGTTTTTCACCCTGGGCAGACGGGACCGTAGTGAATTCGCTACCTCCACCAGTTCCGGACCGACAAAGAGCGTATTGGCTTCGGAATAATTAATAAGATAGTCCAGCTCGTTGGCTTGTAACCTGAAATTAAAGGGTGAGGCAATAAATCCCCCCTTCCAGGTTGCCCCATAGAAATCAGCGTACTCAAGGCAATTATAGGACAGGATACCGATAACATCCCCCTTCCTGACCCCCATTGCCTGTAAGGCACGTATCAGGCTATTTACTCTGGCGTTGAACTCGGAATAGGTTATCCTTGCTGACTTATAGATAAAGGCTTCCTGGTCGGGGTACAGGAGGGCGTTTCTATAGATGACATCGCCAAAGGTGCCTATGTTGTAGCGGCATAACTCCTTTAAGATATATTTTGCTGTCATTGTCTCGTTCCTTCCCTTCATCAAGCCGTCATCCGGCTATTCAGTATTATGCCACATATTTATTTAGAAGCACAATCTAGGCTACTTTGATTGACAAATCTATTAAAATAGGGCTAAACTCCAAACGCTAGCAGTATCAAAAATAGATGGGTTATCATTGGTTGGTAGGTCATGTTTATCATCGGTACAGCAGGTCATATTGACCACGGTAAGTCTGCCCTCGTTCAGGCTTTAACTTCTATTGACCCTGACCGTCTGCCTGAGGAGAAGAGACGAGGGATGACTATTGACCTGGGGTTTGCTTATCTGCCACTTTCCTCTGGCGAGGTAATCGGTATCGTTGACGTGCCGGGACATAAAGACCTGGTGAGGAATGTTATTGCCGGAGTGTGGGGGATTAATGCGGCACTCTTGGTTGTGGCGGCAAATGAAGGATGGATGCCCCAGACAGAGGAACACCTTCAAATCTTGAACCTGTTTCGCATAAGACATGGCATCGTTGTTATCAATAAGGTTGATCTAGTCGACGACCCGGACTGGCTGGACCTGGTCGAAGAGGATATTCGAGGGAGATTGAAGGGGACGGGACTGTCTGACGCACCTATAGTAAGAGTAAGTGCCAGAGATGGCACCAACCTCGAGGAGTTGAAAAGGAACATTGAAGAGCTGGTGTCCCGGCTCCCTCTACCAAAGGATACAGGCAAGCCACGCCTGCCGATAGACCGCGTCTTTACCATGAAAGGAAGCGGAACGGTGGTAACCGGGACTCTCATTGATGGGTCATTGTCTCAGGGTCAGAGTGTGGTTATCTATCCCCAGAACCTGCATACTCGCCTTAGAGTCTTGGAGACTTATAAGGAAAAGGTTGACCGAGCTCAACCCGGCACCAGACTAGCCATTAACCTGGTTGGTGTAGAAAAAGACGCCCTCAAACGAGGAGATATAGTCTTTGGCTCGGAAGAACAGGTCAAGTCGAGTAAGACCTTTGATGCCGTGGTGGAGCTTATCCCACGGCTAGCCAGTCCCCTGAAGAGTAACTCAGAACTCAAGGTACACTTAGGAACAAGGGAAATCATCGGGAAAATGGTGCTGTTGGAGGGAAGAGACCTCAGGTCCGGTGAATCTGCCCTGGCTCAATTTCGCTTCAGAGAGCCTGTAGCGACCCGCATCGGCGACCATTTCATCATCAGAAGGCCTTCTCCTCAGGAGACGATTGGAGGCGGAACGATACTTGACCCACTTGCCCGCCGGCACAGGTCAAGGGATATCGGTGAGGCTATTCTCTTTCTCCGGAGAAGGCTGAACCTTGAGATAGACAATCTGGTCCTGACAGAGCTAGATAAAAATAAGTATGTAAGGGTGGAAGACCTGCTGGTAGCCAGTCAGTACTCGCCTGCCGAGATTGAAGATTGTGTTCGATTATTATACAATCAGGGTAAGCTCATTATGATTGGGTCCTGGGTTGTGGACTTGGCTTATTGGCAGCAACAGATTACTAATGCTCGGGACATTTTGGCTGTTGAACATTCGCTTCATCCTTTACAGCGAGGCCTCAACCAGGCTGAGCTACAGAACCGCTTGAAACTTCCCAAGGAAGTCTTTAACGGGTTACTGGCAGGGCTTGTCAAGTCAGGAGAGGTCGTTTGTGATGGGGACATCGTCTCCCTGTCAACGCACAAGCCGAGTCTCTTGCCGGAACAGGAGGCGACTGCGGCCCGGATACTGGAGTTATTTGAGAGGAATCAGGCTAACCCGCCGACCAGGAAAGAGGTAATAGCCCAGATACCCGGCAGTGAACCGATAATTAGATTTATGTGCGAGCAAAATACCTTGATTGAACTATCGGACGGGGTGTTGTTTGAGCGTAAGCATTACCAGGCTGTCAAGGATGGGATAGTCAATTTCTTAAAGACTCATGGCAAAATCTCCATCCAGCAGGTACGAGAACTCTGTGGTTTAAGCCGGAAGTACATATTGCCCATCTTAAACAGGCTGGATGAAGAGGGGATTACCCGGCGTCATGGTGACGAGAGGGTTTTTGTATCGAGACAAGATTAAGAGGTTGTGACTATCATCGGGAGGGGAAAGGAGAGCAATAGCATGTTTGACTGGGATGCCGTGATTATTGGCGGTGGTCCTGCTGGTCTGACGGCAGGGCTGTATCTGAGCCGGGGCAACTGGCGAACCGTTTGCCTGGAGAAGGAAAGCTTCGGCGGATAC
>DAOUCV010000029.1:0-8706 GCA_034432095.1 Dehalococcoidales bacterium | reverse complement strand
CCAGCAGGCTTTCCGGCGTTCCGGCATCACCGAGGAAGAGTTGCAGGAGACAGGGCGCCGGGTAAGGCAGGAAGTCGCCAGGGAGCGCTACGGTGTCAAAGCCTAAACCGCGGGTCTTCCTGGATAGTAACGTAGTCTTCTCCGGGCTTTATTCTCCGGACGGAGCGCCGGGTGTCATCCTCGAACATTTCATCAAAGGAAACTTAAGAGTGGTTGTTTCACAGCAGGTGCTGGAAGAAGTGATACGCACCATTAAAGAGAAGCTACCGGATGCCCTACCCGCCTTGAGGAGACTTCTGGTGAACACGCCTCCCGAGGTGGTCGCCGACCCCAACCTGCCGGATATTGAGCGCTGGACAAAGAAACTGCACCTCGGAGATGCGGCTATCCTGGCAGCGGCAGTAGCCGCCCAGCCCGACTACTTCATTACCGGCGACAGGCACTTCCTGGACAACCAGGAAATTGCAGAAAATGCCGGATTGAAAATAGTGACGCCGGCGCAGTTTCTGGAAACGTGGACAAAAGGGGATGACGGTGATGAAAGAGGGTGATGTTGAGCTACTAAGTGAGATAGCCGCCTTTGAGGACTCCCACGACATGGAGAAGGAGTTCAAAATCGGGTGGGGATGGCGCCATGTCCGCATCTGGCCGGCAACCCTGAACCGTCTCTTCAAAGACGGCTATTTAGAAAATGTCTTCAAGTCCAACTCATTCACCGGCTATCGGCTGACTGACCTGGGCAGGGCGGTTGCCATGCGCAATGAGACGAAGGATACGGAGATAGTTCAGACACCAAAGCTAACTCTGCCTGAAGACCTTTTCCACGACATCATCGGGCACGAGGAAGTGAAGGAGCTCCTTAGGGCCTGTTTGCTGGCGGATAAGCCGGTGCATGTCCTCTTGGCCGGGCCGCCTGCCCTGGCCAAGACTCTCTTTCTCTGGGATATCGAGCAGGAGGCAGGAGAAAGAGCTATCTGGCTGGTCGGCTCGGCAACTTCAAAGGCCGGTCTCTGGGACCTGGTCGCGGAAAGGCAGCCGCGGGTACTGCTTATTGACGAACTGGACAAGATGAATGCCGCCGACACCGCCGCCCTGCTCTCCATGATGGAAGGCGGGCGATTAGTCAGAGCCAAGAAAGGCAGGGAGCTTAATCTGTCCCATCCGCTCTGGGTGGTAGCTGCCACCAACCGGCTGGATGTACTCTCGCCGGAGCTTAAATCCCGCTTTGCCGTGCGCAAGATAGAAGCCTATAGCCGCAGCGATTTTCTCACCGTGGTTAAGGGCGTGCTGGTCAGACGTGAGAATGTGGCACCGGACATTGCGGAGCAGATAGCCAGCAAGCTCGATGGGAAGACCCAGGATGTCAGGGATGCCGTCAGGGTGGCCCGCCTGGCGCCACAGTTGGGGGTGGAAAAAGCTGTAAGATTATTGTTAGGCTCATAGTAAATTTTAGTCATTTGGGGGAGAACAAATGAAAAAGACCTGGCAGGAGAAACTAGCAGATAAGGCCTCTTTCCCCAAGGTACTCAAACTGGAGAAAGGATTCCCATGTTACAATGCTGTGCACAAGATGGGTGCTGAAGTCGGTGATGAAATAGTACTGGCAAACCCGTCGGAAGTAGTGGAAGTCATGAAACAGGTACCAAAGAGCAAGCTTATTACTATTGTTGAAATATGCAAGAAGATAGCTGCACAGCATAACGTGAAAGGCTGCTGCTCATTGACCACAGGAATTTTCATCATGACAGCGGCTAATGCCGCGGAAGAGGCAGTCAAGGAGGGAAAATCATTAGACATCCCCTATTGGCGTACTCTTAAGTCAGAAGGTTTTTTAAACGAGAAATACCCGGGTGGACAGGAAGCTCATAAGAAACTGCTTGAGAAAGAGGGTTTCAGGGTCATTGCCCGGGGCAAGAAGTACCAGGTAGCCAATTACGAAGAGTTCTTGATGAAATAACAATGAGATTACTGTCAGCTCTAAATATCAGTTATCACTCAGGTTGTTAAGCTGGCTTCCATTGTCCTTCATCATCTTCCTTGGGCACAGTGAGAAGTGGAAGAACACGGCTGCTATCATCCAACCGTAGGTCAGGATATCAGTTGGCGAGAAAAGGGTTGTGGCACTCATGATGTAGGCGCCATGGTAGCGCCCTTCGAGATATCCCGCGGCAAACTGCTCGGCGGCAAGCATGATAGTTGTCAGCCCCATCGCCCAGTTCAGTAGTGAAGGCTCACGGCGATACCTTTGCACCCAGTAGAGCAGATAACCAAGCAGGAACACCGCGCCGGTGGTCAGACCTCCAGCGTAGAAGATGACCGTCCTCGTATTCTCATCCACCCACTGCGGCAGTGTTACCGAGGGGTTAATACCCAGGAAGCCCAGCTTGAGCTCGCCTAAGGGGACTCCACTGATGACTGCCGTCAGAATATGCGCCGCCTCGTGAATGAAAACGACAGCAATAGCTATCAAGACTACGTATAGTACTAAATATCCGAACTGGCGGCGGTTAAGTTTGAGTTTAACTATTCTCATGGTCTCCCCGTTTTCCCGTCACTTCATTGATTGGCAGCACCGAAGCCGGCTTATGTCCGTTGTTGCAGATCCTGAAGCCCAGCCCGGACTTGTTCTTGCCGTTTATCCGGGACATCACCCGGTCAATAACATCGGTATCGACAGATAGTGGCATATCACCGATGACCGGCTCTCCATGCTCAATAGCCAGGCTGAAGACGATTTCCTGAAGTTGTGCCGGTGTGCATCCCTCTGAATGGCGGGCAATGTAGTCCCTGGCTGATTCATCCAGCGGTATCCGCTCGCAGAGGCGGTCGATAAGCTCCCGGCGCTGCTCCATACCGGGCCGGGTCAGCTTAATTACACGGTCAAAGCGGGCAGGGCGGTGGCTCAGAGCCTTGTCCAGCGTCTCCAGGCAGTTGGTGGTGGCAATGGTAACGATTTCTTTCCTCTCCTCAATGCCGTCCAGGACAGCCAGCAGTGATAGGAGGGCAGGCCCCTTCTGGTAGCCGAACTCCTCACGGTTCTGCCCGATGAGGTCGATATCCTCAATGAAGACCAGGCATGGCGCTAGGTCCTGTGCCAGCTCGTAAAGCTCGGTGATGTAGTCGTCATCGCTCAGGGCGTAAGCGCTGGTGGTGATGCAGGTCACGCCCTCGGCTTCCGCCATGAGGGCCTTGCAGATGATGGTCTTGCCGGTGCCCGGCTCGCCCGCCAGCAGGACTCCCCTCTTTGGCGGTATGCCGAGTTTAGACCAGACCTCTGTCTTACCCAGAAAGTCCACCGTATTTGCCCTGATTTCCCGCTTGATGTCCGCATCCAAGATGATGCTGTCCCAGCTCCGGCCGTTAAGGTCGAGGAAACGCAGCCTGCCGGCGAACTCTATCTTCTTGCCGCGGTAGAGGTTCTGCTCCTTCATCAAAGCGATCACGCCGGTGACGAAGGAGCCGGCCTGCTCCTTCTTTGGGGCCGGCACTTCCACCAGGATGGAGTTACGCCACCGCAGGTTGACGTCCACGGTGATGATAAAGCGGTCTTCGCCCTTCTGCACCAGCAGCTGACCGTCCATGAGCAAGTTTTCCCGCCGGCTGCCGTCGGTATTGACATCGATGTAAACCGGCTCGCGGCTGTGATAGCCGAGGGTATGGACTGTCTGCCAGCCCTCTTTTTCCAGGTAGCGCTGCAGTGCCCAGGCAAGCAGCTCCCCGTAGTAACGGGGCACAATGCCGACCTCGTAAACACGCTTCCTTTTCCCGAGGAAACGGTCAATGGCGGTCTTGTTTTTGCTCGTCAACCGTTCATGGCGGGTGGTACGCCGGTCTAAAGCCTCGACTTCTTCCTCCTCGTCTTCATCTTCTATTGTTTCCAGTAAACGTTCTTCTGCTTCCATTCCTGCCCCCGTTAGCTTTGCCTGAAGTTGATACTCATGGAAGTCAACGTGTTGACCAGCGTATCCAGATGGCTCTAGGACTGCTCCATGTCCCGGGATAGCTGCTCCATCCTGGGCATATCCTGGGTGAACAGCGACAGGGCATCGTTGATATCCCTTTGCAGCTTCAGCAAATTTAACCCTTCCCGGAATAATATAGCGGAGCTTTCAATTACGCTGAGGAAGCTGTCAATCCTCTTCTGGATGGCCGCTGTTTCACTTCTGATTTGTTGCTCCGTACTGTAGAACTCACTCCATAGTTGAAGTTGCATGTCGATGTACTTGATAGCCTGGGTTAGCGCCGCTTTTCTGGTCCTCAAGATTTCCGGATTGGGGTCGTTGAATGTCTTAAGCGTTTTCGAGTACGAGTTCTTTAGCTCATTCAACCTGGCCGTTTCTTTTTGTACCTTCCCCTGAAGCTCTTCTAGGGCGGTGACTTTCTTAAGGAGGGTTTTTCGTATTTCATCTCTTTTTCCGGCAAGTTCCTCGTATGAGATGGTAACTTTTTCAAGCTCATCGACCACCCTGTTCAGCAGCTTCTGTTTGTTAGACTCCTTGCTGGTTTCGATATCGTTCTTGAGCTTGCTCACCATATCTACATTCCGCTGTATCTCCTCGAAAACGGAGTTGTCCTCTTCTTTTACCTCGTTCACAATCTTCTGCGTTGCCATGGCCAGCTCCTGCGGCATAGCCTTCGCCTCGGAGCAGCCTGTTAGCAGGAGTACTCCAACCATGACTATGCTGATGACCATCATTATCTTCTTCATCTCAACCTGCACCCCCTTCCTGTCCATCTTCACGATGCCAGTCTAGCAATACCCATTGACAACCTTGTGTCAAAATATCGGGTGAAATCGGGCAATTTGATGAGTTTTTTGACTTTTCTCGGTTTTAAGTGCCATAATGCGGTCAAATCCGGCTTACTGAGGGATATATGGAAAGGCTGAAGAAGACCGAGCGCATGTTGAGAATCTGGCTCCTCCTCCTGCGAAACCCTTTGCGCTTCACCACCAGAGACCTCGCCGAGAAGTTCGATGTCAATGTCAGGACAATCTATCGTGACCTGGTCACCCTGGGTAACGAGCTCATGGTGCCTGTCTATGAAGAAAGGGCAAGGTGGGCGGTGCGCGAAGAGCACTTCCTGCCGCCGATACGCTTCACGGTGTCGGAAGCGCTAAACATATTTCTCGCCGCCCGCCTCATGCTGGGCTACAGCCACCGTTATGACCCCAACGTGGACTCCACCTTCAGCGTGCTGGCTTCGGTGCTGCTGGCGCCGCTGCGGGAGCAGGTGCAGAAGACACTCGACTGGATGCGCAACCTCCCCAAGAGCGAGGTCTATTTGTGCGTCTTGGCGAAGCTGGCGGAGGCATGGACTTCCCAGCGCCGCGTTAAGATAACCTACCGCTCCCTGCCCGCTGCCAAGGCCGCCGAGCGCGTCATCGAGCCATACTTTATTGAGCCAGCGGCGCCGGGTCACTCCAGCTATGTCATCGCCTACTGCCACCGCGCCGGGGAGCTGCGCATCTTCAAAGTGGAGCGCATTGAGGCGATAGAGCTTACCGATGAGACCTATACCATCCCGGCGGACTTTGACGCCAACAAATACTTCAGCCCCGCCTGGGGCATCGTGGTGGAGGGTGAAGAGCAGACGGTCAGGCTCAAGTTCAGCCCGGAGATTGCCCGGCTCATGGAGGAGACCATCTGGCACCCCTCGCAGGTGCTGGAAAAGCAGGCGGATGGCTCAGTCATTATGACGCTCAGAGTCTTCTACACCTACGAGCTGGTCACCTGGATACTGGGGTGGGGAGAGAAAGTGGAGGTACTTGAGCCGGCAGAACTGCGGAAAGAGGTACTGCAGACGGCAAAAACAATGGTTAAAATTTACCAGAAGAAATGAAATTTTGACATAGGGGTGTCAAAGGGATGGGGCAAACTATTTTAATTGAATGGAGGATACTATGCGAGAAATCATTGTTATTCAGTGTCAAGGGCGTAAAAAGGAAGAACAAAAATCATGGCGGTGCGGGAACCAACAGGTTATCTTTGTAGCTGACAAGGAAAAGTATGCACACAACAATGGTGCATCGGCGTTGGTACCATATGAGCCAGACGACCCTGTTTCGAACGGGAGCACCATAACATGGAGACAAATGTTCCTAGAGTATTATCAGACAAAGCGAAAACCAGCCGTTCTCCAGGACGCCGATGGGCTCCCTGAAGCATGGCAGCTATATAAAGACTCAGTCTATGAACATCTTGTTAGACATTATGGCAAGGAAAATGTTTTCATTCTTTCGGCTGGTTGGGGACTTGTGAACGCCGATTATCGGCTTCCTCCATACAACATTACCTTCTCAACAGCGAAAAATACGCCTAAGTACGCCAGAACAAGTGTTGAGAAACTGTGGCAAAGGCTGGAACCCTTGAACTATAACCCGCTTTGTAAGATTGCTAACAAGGATACCACCATATATTTCTTCGGGAGCGAGAAATATCGGGATTTACTGTATTACTACGCAGACCCTATTCCTGCAATCAAGGTTGTCTTCTACATAAGTAAAAAGAAACCCGAAGACAGGGAAAACTATTCTTTTGTAAATGTTGAAGAGCAGCTCAAAAAACTGGGTATCAAATTGGCAAACGAAAGATACCCATACGAATGTGCTCAACTCTTTATCGAGGGGAAGTTAAAGCCCCATGAGTGATTTATGTTACGAACTGCATCAACTCTGCTCCCTATTACCAAGACTGCGATTTCCTTTTGAAGAGAAAGACATTCCTCGCAACGGTGTGTACATCCTCTTCGAAGAAGGTGAAGAGGCGCATGGCATTGATAGAATTGTCAGGATTGGTTCCCACATCGGTCAGAATAAGCTGTTATCCAGGTTGAGAGAACATTTCATCAACGAAAATAAAGACAGAAGCATTTTCCGTAAGAATATCGGGAGAGCACTTTTAAATAGAGACCAAGACCCATTCCTTAAGTACTGGGAGTTGGATTTGACTGCAAGGGAATCACGTGAGAAGTATCGGGCACTGATTGATCCAGCAAAACAACAGGACGTTGAAAGACGGGTTACAGAGTACATCCGCAGTCACTTCTCATTCGTCGTCTTCCAGATTGATGAACAGCAAAGAAGGCTCGATTCAGAAAAGAAACTTATTTCTACTGTATCCCTATGTGACGAATGTGAACCATCCGCAAACTGGCTGGGATTGCATTCACCGAAACTTGAAATTAGACAAAGTGGGTTATGGCAAACAAACGAGCTTTACAAACAGCCATTCACCGCAAACGAATTTGAAAAATTAAGAGCACTGATTCTCAGAAAAAGGGGCTGAATCAAATAGGTGACGCCTATCTCGATATTGAAACCACCGGCCTGTCCTGGCTGGATGCCGAGATAACAGTCATCGGCGTCTACCTGGTCAACGGCAGTGATGGCGAGCTGGTGCAACTGGTTGGGAAAGAGGTGACGGTGGATAACCTTCTCAAAGCTGTAGACGGAGTGAGTACCATCTACACCTATAACGGCAGCCGTTTTGACCTGCCCTTTATTAACGGCACCCTGGGGATAGACCTTGAGTCTGTAGCCGACCACCATGACCTGATGCATGATTGCTGGCGGTGCAATCTCTTCGGCGGCTTTAAGTCAGTAGAGCAGCAACTAGGCATTCCCCGGAGGCTTCAGGGTATCACTGGGCTGGACGCCGTACTGCTCTGGCAGAGATACCAGTACTACGGCGACCAGAGGGCGCTCGATTTGCTTCTTGAATATAACAAAGAGGATGTAATGAATCTCAGGGTGTTGAGGGAGAGGCTAGAGCCGAGATGAGATAGAGGAGGTAACCAGCGAATGAACGAGATACGAATGGACAATAAGAAGAGCAAGATATTTAGGAATATGATTGAGGCAATGGCGGAATTCAGAAATACATTTTCTAGAGACATTGATACTTCGTTTGCCGCTGAGCTTTATGCGGCCGAGCGGCTAGGTTTGACACTCAATCCGTCAAGTAAGACTAAAGGTTTTGATGGCGTTGACACAAACGGTAAGCGTTATCAAATAAAGTATCGTGCTGCAGGCACCCAGAACATCGATATCAATAATTTCGACTTCGACTATATTATCCTTGTAAATCTTGATGATAATTACCAGTTAACTGGCATATGGTTAGCCAAAGCTGACGACGTAAAGCAAATGAGTGTACATCGTCCAGACTTTAGAAGGTATCAGGTTACGCAGAGGAAATTCAAGAGCATTGCCCGAAGAATAGCATAAGGTGCAGCAATAGTATGGTACCCCCAATGTTATCAAAATCCCGCTATCTCAACGGCCTGCAGTGCCCCAAGCTCCTCTGGATAGCCACCAATGAGCCGGAGCGCTTGCCGGAGCCCGACGCCAGCACCCAGCACCGCTTTGACCAGGGGCACCTGGTAGGTGATCTGGCAAAGAGGCTATACCCCGGCGGGATTGACTTGCCGTCTGAAGACTTCATGGGTAACATCGCCATGACGAAAGAGCTTCTCCCGCAGAGAAAGCCGCTGTTTGAAGCCGGTGTGCTTTCCGGCAGTATCTATGCCAGGGCTGACATTCTGAACCCGGTGAATGATGATGAATGTGACATCGTCGAGGTCAAAAGTGCCACTTCGGTAAAAGAAGTCAATTACCATGATGTCGCCTTCCAGAGGCTGTGCTGGGAAGACGCTGGCATCAGGATAAGAAGGTGCTTCTTGGCCTGCATCAACAACCAGTACGTC
>DAOUCV010000028.1:0-19816 GCA_034432095.1 Dehalococcoidales bacterium | reverse complement strand
TCAGACATTCTACCTCCAGGCTTCTGTCCCTCTCCCTCATTAGCTCCCCGTCGATATTCTCCAGTAGGGCTTTGGCTACTTCTTGAGCCAAATTGCAAGCCCAGTTGAAGATTTCACCTCCTCCCACCTCCCCACATCCCTCTTGAGTTTTACGGCTAATTCTTCTATGCTTTCCATTGAGAGACCTCCAAAGATTAGCTTACTTGAAGCCATTCCGGGTTCTGCGAGGTCTCTCTCTCTTTACTGTCAACCTCAACCGACCAAAATGTTACAGTATCGGGGTGATGCCAAATGTACCATTTCAACCATATCTATACTTTCTTGTGCTTCCATCGTCCCAGCTTGAAATATGCCACGAAAATAATCGCTGACGAGACTAAGTCAGCCACCAGAGCCCATCTAATACCATAAACGCCCAGATTGGCAACCTTCGGTAGAAAAATGGCGAGGGGCACCCGTATGCCCCACATGGTCACCACATCAATTATCATCGATACCAGGGTATCACCCACGCTGTTCAGAACGTTCATAAGCACCATAATCAGTCCATTCACCATATAGCTGGCTATTTGTATCCTGAGAAACTTACCGGCTATTTCTACCAGCTCCGCCTCAGCATTGAAGATACGGACTACAGGTTCAGCCCAAAAGAATAACGCCAGAGAAAAGATGAACATGATGCTGGTGAACCAGCCAATGGCTATCCAGGCTGTTCTCTCCGACCGTTCAGGCTTGCCTGCCCCCAGGTTCTGTGCCGCCAGTATACCCGCCGCTGAGCCCAGTCCCATAGCCGGCATGAAGACAAAGCTGTCTACCCTAGAGACAAGGGTATGACCGGCTACCGCTGAGGTGCCAAAGGGAGCGATAAACCACATAAAGATAACGCCGCCAACATTCATATGGATGCCGCCTAATGAAGCCGGAATGCCAATCTTGACCATACGCCATATCATCTTCCAGTCAAAGCCAAAGTTTTTCAAGGTTAGCCGCAGTCGCGTTCTCCCGCTGAAGAGAATCCACAGCGCGATGGCTCCTCCCACACCCTGAGAAATGACGCCAGTCAGAGCGGCACCACTAACACCCAGACGAGGAAACACCCACCAGCCGAAGATTAAAAAGGGGCAAAGCGCAATGTGGAAAAGCCTGGTGCCGATGCTTATTTTCATCGGAGTCTGGGCATCACCGGATGCCTGCATAACGCTCTGAGCTAACATCCCGAAGGACATGGTGAATATGCCTACTAATTGTATACGCATATAAGCCGCTCCTTCGGCGACGACATCGGCTTCCAGCCCCCATAACATCGATATCGGCTCAGCCAAGAAGAGACCTACTACGGCTAAGAACAAAGATAGACCAATACCGATAACAAAAGCCTGCTGAGACACATGATTAGCACTTTTTTCATCGCCAGCTCCCACAAAGCGAGCCACCATAGCTCTTAGACCGGTGAATAGGCCCATTATCAGCGAATTTATCAACATGACAGCCAAACCGGAAGTACCCACGCCAGCGATGGAGGCTGAACCTAACCTCCCTACCCATATCATGTCAATAGTAGGACCCAGCATCATCACGGCGCCGCTTATTGTCATAGGCCAGGCTAGCGACCAGAGGTTACCGGTGATGCTGGCTTTGGTCCAGTCCCGCTTATCTACAGTCCTGCCGCCGGCAGAACCTGTCATCTTTTCTATCCCCAAGGGTTACTCCTTTCCACGGTAACCAGCCAAATTCTAAAAATTATATCATAATTGTCCCCCCAGCCTGAGACCGTTTCGTCAAAATCAAGCGCTTGCATGCCTGCCAAGCGGAGATAGCACTATCCTGCCGCTAGTCCCAGATATTGATGAGAGATTGGAAATGAAGCGTAATACAGAAGATGCACTCTTGAACCTACGAAAAATCATCAAAAGGCTTCCCACCCACACAGTATCCCCTAGTCCAGGGAACTCCTCGATTCGTAGGTTCGGCGCAGGAACTCAGTACTAAACTTACTACCTTCCCGGGCCAGGTCTCACGCCGCCAGCACCGGGAGGAGGGGGTAGCAGCGACTTGGTCTGCAACGGCTTGCAGATAATCTCCGTAAGGTGAAAATCGCTGAGCCTGGTGGAGGTAGAAGCGATGGCTACCACGGCGGTGTCAGCACCTCGACCGGTGCCGGCTACCGCGATGACCTTCTCGCCAACAGCGACACAGCCAGCATTTGCCGCCATCAGGATGATCTCAACGCAGACCTTCATTCCCTGGCAGAAAGCACGGAGGATATTGGCCAGAGCAGTGGGGGCGTTCATACCATAGAAGCCATCAGTGTGGAACAGCATGGTACCGAAGTGAACGCGGTGCCCTTTCTGCTCCAGCTCGGCAATCAGTTCCGGCGGGAACCTTTGTGTTTCACCAAAGCCATACTGATGGGGCACCACCACCATCTTGATATCAGTACCGGCGAAGCGTTCCATCGCCAGACGAGCGGTATCCCCTCTCGTCGAGGCGAGGACGATTTTATTTATTCCTCGAGCCTTTGCCCGCTCCGCCGCCAGACGCAGTGTCTCCGCAGTATTCTCCAGACCCGGTGTCTCAAAGTAGACAATTTTCTCTTCCAAATTTGACCTCCTTTTTCTCAGCTTAAAATTTGAGATTGTTTAGCAACCTATCCCCCTGAGGCACCCAGAAAAATCTTAGATTTTTCTGGGTGCCTGACCCCCTTCCCTTATCAAGGGAAGGGGGAAAGTTCTTTGGAAGAAGGGCTGACGCCCCTCTTAGACTCCCCAGAAAGTAGAGGTTGATAAACCATTTTCTTAGCCTAAAACTTCCCTTTTAGCTTCTCATAGGTCTTAGCCAGCGCTTCAGGCACTACCCTTATGTCAGATACCACCGTCATATAGTTGGTGTCACCCTGCCACCGGGGCACAATGTGGGTGTGGACGTGGTCTGCTATGCCAGCCCCAGCCGCTCTGCCAATATTTATGCCCAGATTAAAACCATCGGGGCTAAGTTCCCGCCTCAAGACCTCAATACTCCGACTAACAATCTCAAAGTGCTCGTGACGCTCCTCCTCAGTCATCTTCTCCAAACTGGCAATGTGCCGGTAGGGGGCTATCATCAAATGCCCCGGGTTGTAGGGGTAGGTATTCAGGATGATGAAATTCTTGCCTCCCCGATAAAGGATGTGGTTTTCCGCATCCTTATCCTGTTTAGGTTTTTCGCAGAGGATACATCCTTTCGGTTTCTCCATCTCAATATATTCCATACGCCACGGTGCCCAGATGTGGTTCATATCATTCTCCCTGCCCACTGGCTACCTAAGCTATTTTAGTCCGCGGCCCTTCGGACGTCAAAGGAATTGTAAAAATTGCTGTTATCCTTTATATTTACATTAACGATGAAAGAAGAGACGCCGCCAAACGATACCATAACCTTTCTGGGGACAGGGGGCGCCAGATTCATGGTAATCAACCAGTTTCTTGCCTCGGGGGGCTTGTGGCTAAACCTGAGTGGCACGGAAATACTTATTGACCCCGGTCCCGGTTGCATCGTTCAGTCCACAAAAAGGAAACTCAAGGCTGAGAAGCTAAGCGCTATCGTCGTCTCACACCGCCACCTCGACCACTCCGCCGATGTCAACATTATGGTCGAGGCGATGACGCAGAGTGGACACAAGCGGCACGGCCGGCTGTTCGCCCCGGCTGACGCCCTGGAGACCGAGCCAGTTATTTTTTCCTACCTGAAGGACTACCTTGAGGGTATCGAGGTTTTGAAGGAGGGTAAGTCCTATTCGGTAGGTAATGTTTCCTTCACCACTCCGGTCCGGCACCTGCACCGGGTAGAAACCTACGGCATGGTCTTTAGAACTGCCAAATACGCCTTCTCCTACATTGCTGATACCCGCTATTTTGAGGGCTTGTGCCAGCACTACGGCGGTGAGCTATTGATTATCAACCTGGTCTTCCTCGAACCCCGCCCTCCTGACGCAAACCCGCTGACGCCAACTGACCATCTGGCAGTGCCCGATGCCGAGCAGATTATTAAGGGGCTAAAACCCAAGGTAGCTATCCTGACTCATTTTGGTATGAGTATGTGGCGGGCAAAACCCTGGCAGGTAGCCGAGAAGCTGACCGAAAAAACCGGAGTTAAGGTAATCGCCGCCCGTGACGGCATGAAGTTTGATTTGTCGAAGCTGGACACCTAAGGGTGGTCTGTTACTCCTAACAGGGATATCGGGCTGACTTTCTAGCCATCCTCCTCCACTTCAAGTATAATGAAAACGTGGAAATTGAAGCCAAGCAACTTGACAGAATCCTTCATCAGGTTCAAAAGCCCGCCCGCTATACCGGCGGGGAGTGGAACAGTATAAGAAAGGACTGGGGCAAAACACTTATCAGGGTTGTCCTCATCTACCCTGATTTATACGAAATAGGCATGTCCAATATGGCTCTGCCTATCCTCTATGAGCTACTCAATAGCCAGCCTGATGTCCTCGCTGAGAGGGCTTTTGCCCCCTGGCCGGATATGGAGGCACTGATGCGGGCAGGGGGTATCCCCCTCTTCAGCCTCGAAACCAGACATCCGCTGAATCAATTTGATGTTATTGGCTTCTCCCTGGGCTATGAACTTACCTATACCAACGTACTCAATATGCTCGACCTGGCTAGAATTCCAGTTCTAGCCTCGGAAAGGGATGACTCCCACCCGCTGGTAATAGCCGGGGGTAGCTGTGCCCTCAACCCGGAACCAATGGCTGACTTTATTGACTTTTTTGTCATTGGGGATGGTGAAGAGGTAACGCTTGAGGTGCTGGATAGCCTCAGGAACTGGAGGAAACAGGGCAAGAGAACTTCCAAAGAAGAGCTACTCCGCCAGGTGGCAACTATTCCCGGCATATATGTGCCCAGCCTCTATCAGGTGTCATACCAGGCCGATGGTCTGCTCAAGAGCGTCACACCTACCATACCTGAAGCCAGCCCCACCATCCAGCGGCGGATAGTGACCAGGCTACCTCCTCCGGTCACAAGACCGGTAGTCCCCTACATTGAAGTAGTCCACGACCGGGGGGCGATAGAGATTCAGCGGGGCTGCAGCCACGGCTGTCGTTTCTGCCAGGCAGGGATGATATATCGCCCGGTACGCGAGCGGCCCCAGCAGGAGGTACTAGAGGCAACAGGGGAGATTATTGCCAACTGCGGCTACAGCGAGGTCTCGCTGGTATCGCTGAGCACCAGCGATTACCCCAATATTGATGAGCTAGTCGCTAGCCTATCGCACCGCTACCCCAATCTAGCCCTGTCACTACCCAGCCTTTACACCGATAACTTCTCGGTGGAGCTGATGGACTCGCTACCCTCCCGCCCGAGGACAGGGCTCACCTTCGCCCCTGAGGCAGGCAGTGAAAGACTGCGGCGGAGCATCAATAAGAATATCTCTGAAGATGAACTGATGGAAACCGCTACGGCCGCTTTTGACCGGGGGTGGACTGGGCTCAAGCTATATTTCATGCTCGGCTTGCCCGGAGAAACTACGGAGGATGTAGAAGGCATCATTAATCTAGTCGATAAAATCCGTTTATCGGGCAAAAAGGCTCAAGGGAGGACACCCCAGATAAGAGTCACCCTATCCACCTTTGTGCCCAAGCCACATACTCCTTTCCAGTGGGTGGCTCAGGAAAGCGAGGAAAAGCTAACCGCGAAGCACGAGCTCCTTCGTCACGGGTTGCGCCGAAAGGGCGTCAAGCTCTCCTGGGCAGACCCTAAAGCCAGCCTGCTTGAGGCGGTGTTGTCACGAGGAGACAGGCGTTTGGGTCGGGTCATCCATCGTGCCTGGCGGCTGGGCTGCACCTTTGATTCCTGGGGTGAACACTTTAAATACCAAAATTGGCTACGCGCTTTTGAAGAGGTTGGGCTTGCACCAAGCTTCTACGCCAACCGACAACGCTCCCTGGACGAGTTGCTCCCCTGGGCTCACATTGATGTTGGCATAACCGGTGATTTCTTAAAACGAGAATACCGGCGTTCCCTGGAAGGCAAAGAAACTCCCGACTGCCGTACTGAAGCCTGTAACGCCTGCGGACTGGAACTCTCCCAGCCAGCTTGCCAGCAAAAGTATAGCAAGGCTAGTCAAAACAGGTAGCGGCAACCACTCTATCCCCCTCACCAAGCTTCATCAGCCTTACTCCCTGGGTGCTCCTGCCCTGAATTGCAATCCCCTTCTTGGGGTCTTTTTCTCTGGCTGGAGTACGGATAACAATACCATCGGCAGAGATAATCATTACCTGCTGAGATAGAGAAGTCACTCTGGCCGCCGCCACCTCACCCGTTTTCTCGGTAACCCTAAATGTCCTGACCCCCTTGCCAGCCCGTTTTTGTCTGGGGTAGCGACTGACCGGCGTGAGTTTACCGAAGCCGTTTTCACTAACGACTAAAAGGAAGCCATCGGGATGGGCGACCTCCATACCAATTACCCGGTCATTGGGGGCCAAGCGAATACCACATACTCCGCCGCTGGTTCTCAAGCTGGCCCGCAGACTGGATACCGCGAAGCGGATCAACTGCCCTTTTTGGGTTATCATCATCACGTCGTCCTGGTCGGTGGCTAAACAGGCGGCCACCAGCTCGTCCCCCTCCTCCACATCCATAGCGATAAGCCCGCTACTGCGCACGACAACGAATTGTTCCAAAGAAGTCTTTTTTACCTCACCCCGACAAGTAGCCAGCAACAGGAAGCTATCCGACTTGAAATTGGTTACCGGGACTATGCTAGTCACCTTCTCATCCTCGGCAACCGGGAAAAGATTAACCACCGCCAGCCCCCTGGCCGTTCTGGAGCTACCAGCCGGGATTTCGTAGCACTTGAGGCGGAAAACCCTGCCCCTATTGGTGAAGAACAGGAGGCTATCGTGGGTATCAGTCACCACAAGGAGTCTTACGGCATCGTCCTCCCTGGTAACCATACCAACGATACCTTTCCCACCCCGATGCTGTAGCGCATAGAGCTGGGATGGCACCCTTTTAACAAACCCCCTGTTACTGAGCGTCACCACTACCCTCTGATGGGGGATAAGGTCTTCCTCATTGAATTCCACCACTCCCTGCTCACTTATCTCGGTTCGTCTGGGGTCGCCATACTTAGACTTTAGTTCTGTTACTTCATCCTTTATCAGCAGAAGTACCCTTCTGGGGTTAGCCAGGAGGTCTTCCAGATAAGCGATGTTCTTCAAGACCTCAGTATACTCTTCAAATACCTTCTGCCGTTCCAGATTAGCCAGCCGGCGCAACTGCATATCAAGAATGGCTTGCGCCTGAGTCTGAGACAAGCCAAAGTCAGCCATCAGGCTCTGGCGAGCCTTCTCGGCAGTTTCGGACTTGCGGATGGTGGCAATCACCTTATCTATCTGGTCCAGCGCAATTTTTAGCCCTTCCAAGATATGAGCCCTGGCCTTAGCTCCATTCAGTTCAAACCTGGAGCGCCGGGTAATTACCTCACGGCGGAAATCTATATAACTCTGGAGCGCCTCTTTAAGGCTAATCACCCGGGGCTGGCCATCAACCAGAGCCAGCATATTAACGAAGAAAGCCGACTGCATGGCGGTATGTTTATACAGGTTTTTAAGCACCGTCTGGGGTTGAGCTTCCCTCTTTAACTCAATAACAATACGTATGCCCTTACGGTCTGACTCATCCCGTATCTCGCTGATGCCGGCGATTCTCTTGTCAGCCACCAGTTCGGCTATTCTTTCCACCAGAGCCGCCTTATTTGTCTGGTAGGGAAGCTCAGTAACCACTATTTGGCGGCGTCCCGTCTCGGGAGCGTCAGTTATGTAAGCCTTAGCCTGAAGAACTATCCGGCCGTGTCCGGTGGCATAGGCACTCTTGATCCCGTCCTGACCCAATATAATGCCGGCAGTAGGGAAATCGGGTCCTTTAATAAACTGGGTAAGCTCGTCAACCGTGGCTTTGGGGTTATCAATGAGATAGGAGATAGCATCACAAACCTCACCCATATTATGAGGAGGAATATTAGTTGCCATCCCCACCGCAATCCCGGAGCTACCGTTAAGTAGCAGATTGGGCAACTTCGTGGGTAAAACGGAGGGTTCCTTAAGGCTGTCATCAAAGTTGGGCGTAAAATCGACCGTATCCTTGTCAATATCAGCCAGCATCTGTTCCGCAAGCTCAGTCAGGCGAGCCTCGGTATAACGCATGGCGGCGGGAGGGTCATTATCCACACTGCCAAAATTACCCTGCCCATCAATCAGAACATACCGCATTGAGAAATCCTGCGCCATGCGTACCATAGCCTCATAAACAGGAGCATCACTATGAGGATGATACTTGCCCAGCACCTCGCCAACAATGCGGGCACTCTTCTTATGAGCGCCAGTATGGTTAATCCCCATGTCATTCATCGCATAAAGAATGCGCCGCTGCACTGGCTTCAACCCATCCCTCACATCAGGCAGAGCACGGGAAATGATGACACTCATCGCGTAGTCCAGATAAGAGCTCCGCATTTCCTCTTCGATGTTTACTGGCCTGGTCTTGCCTAGAACCATGCTCGGTTGAACCTCCTATTCCTCAATATCAACCTCGCTACCAATATCCCCAGGTTCTTCAGACAATAGCTCTAAATCCTCTCCGCCCACTATAGCATAACCAGACTCCTCGGGCAGAGCCTCCTCATACTCAAGCTTACGCCTGATTATCCTATCGCCTATTCTATCGCCAACATAGGGCTGAAAACCAACAGGCCCCCTTGAAGGAAAGGAAGGTCGTCCTGCCTGACTGGGGTGCTGATATACCTCTCTAATAATGACCGTTACTGCCTCCGGCGTTGAACTGATAATAGCGGCGGTATATCTATTGCCCCCCTCCATTAACTTAATAAGCCGCTGCCCATGCTTGGGCTCGACTTGCCCGAGATACTCCCCTCGGCTATTCTCAACGATCAAACGCGAACCATCTATCCTCAAGTTTACCCTGCTGCCCGCCACCAATTTGGCCAGTACCTGTGGTGGCGCCAGCCGGTGAAGTTCAACTACACCTGCCTTGCCCACTTCCTCAATAAACTGCTGTGGCTCCACTTTTTGAAAACCGCCCCCCACATCAACCGCTCCTTCGCCTAAATGGGATAAACGCTGAAGGTTCTTCTTGGCAATGATATTATAAGGGTCAAGTTCTAAGGCTTTTTCGTAGGCTTCCCTTGCCAGCGAATACTCCCCCAGCTCCATATAGGCTCTACCCAGACGGTTATAGGCATCGACGTCATTAGCGAAGCTCTCGATGAGGCTCTTATTAGCCGCTACCGCTTCCCGCCACCGACCTTGTATCGCCAAGGCAATAGCCTGCTTGCTGGACTGCCGTCTTAGTCTTGTCTTTTCTTCTTCCCGATATGACATCCTCCACTCCTCTATATTTAATCTTATATTTTACTCCAGTCGTCATGAATAAACAAGCAAAATTCAAGCCATTTAGTAACCCATCCCCTACCCTTCAAAGACAAAGGCCTAAGTGAGAGAGGGGCCATAAGCCCCTCTCCAGAATCTCTTCTCCGTCCCTGGAAGGACAAGGCGAGGGTTGAAAAAAGAAGCCTATTCTTCCCTATCCAGTTCAAATGCCTGATGCAAGGCACGAACGGCATCCTTAACCCTGGACTCATCAATAATGCAGGTTATCCGTATCTCCGAAGTAGAAATAAGCTGAATATTGATATTCTGCTCACTGAGTGTCCGGAACATCCGGGCGGCATAGCCAGGAGCATTCTGCATACCAGTGCCGATGATACTAACCTTACCCAGCTTGGCATCGCTGACACATTCCCTGGCACCGATTGACCTGGCGATGGGTTCCACCACCGCCATTGCTTTACTAAGCTGGCTTCTGGCCACCGTAAAGGTCAAATCGGTAATGTTCTGAATACTGGCGTTCTGAACAATAGTATCAACACTGATATTCGCCTTGGCTAACGGTTCAAAGAGCTGAGCAGCGATACCGGGCCGGTCAGGAACGCCAACCACCGTTATCTTAGCCACATCCAGGTCGTGGGCGATACTCCTTACTTTATTTCGTACCTCCATAGATACTCCTCCATGAATTAGTGTCCCAGGGTTATCCGTGAAACTGGAGGCTACCAGAATGGGAATATTGTATAGCTCTCCCAGCTCGATTGCCCGTGGGTGCATCATCTTTGAACCATAGGTCGCCAGCTCCAGCATCTCTTCATAGCTAATCTCAGGCAGCCGCCTGGCCTCAGGAACAAGGTGCGGGTCGGCCGTATAAATTCCGTCCACATCGGTATAACGCTCGCACACCTTCGCGCCCAGGCTGGCCGCCAGAGCCACAGCACTGAGGTCCGAGGCACCCCTGCCCAGAGTGGTAACATCCATTCCCTCAGTAATCCCCTGGAAACCAGCCACAATAACAATATTCCCTTTCTCCAGCTCCTGGACCACCCGCTTGGCTTCAACCTTCAGAATACGAGCTTGGCGGTAAGTGGCATCCGTCTGTATCCCCGCCTGGGCACCGCTGAGACTGATTGCTTCATAGCCCATAGCTTCGAGAGCCATCGCCAGCAGGGTGCTGGAGACAATCTCACCCGTAGACACGAGGGCATCCAGTTCACGGCTATCAGGATGCTCAGAGACCTGGTAAGCCAGCTCGATCAGCTTATCAGTGGTATCGCCCATCGCCGAGACGACTACCACCACCTGATTGCCCTTATCCCTGGTAGCCGCGATGCGTCGGGCGACACTCTTAATCCTCTCCGCATCCGCCACCGATGTGCCACCATACTTTTGAACAATAAGTGCCATATTTTCAGCCTTTCCCCACTAACCTGCTCATAATATTATATCCCGGGTCAAGAAACAAGCCCGTCTTGGCTGCTTCAGCCTCGGTGAATCTTTTGGCTCCGTTAGAGGTAAAACCCTCTCCCCACAATAAAAACGGAACGGGGTCAGGGCTGTGGGTTCGAATTGCAATCGGGGTGGGATGGTCGGGTATAATCAGCACCCGAATGGCATCTCCTCGCCAGGCTCTCAGCCGACTGACAACCTCACTATCAATTCTCCGGATAGCCTCTATTTTATCATCGATTGAACCAGCATGAGCCGCCTCATCCGGCGCTTCAATGTGGATGACCACCAAATCGTACTCGTCAAGGGCTGTGAGAGCTCCGCTGACCTGCCCGGCAAAATCATTATCCAGACCATCCGTCACCCCCGGTGTCTTGAGCACCTCCATCCCCAGCAGTCGAGCCAGGCCCTGGATAACATCAACCGCCGATGTCGCCACCGCGTCGAGCCCGTAGACCTGCTTGAAGGCGGGGATATCCGGCTCCCTGCCGCTACCCCAGAACAGCCAGAACATATTAGCCGGCAGTTCCCCGCGAGACCTCCGCGCTAAATTCACCGGGTGCTCCCGCAGCACCTCCTCTGAGCGCTTCATCAGGTCTCGTAGGAGGTCACTCCCTGAACCGCGAGGCATAAATTCTTTAATAGGCTTACCCGGTATGTCATGAGGAGGGGTGCAGATAGCCCGCAGAGTATCCTCCCTCCCTCTTATTTTGACAATGTGCCTGTAGCTGAGACCGGGGTAGAAACGCACCGTGTCACTACCCAGGCTTTCATTTAAAGCGTGAATGAGCTGCTGGGCTTCGCCGGTACTGATATGCCCGGCGCTATAGTCCTGCATTTTCCCATCCATAACTGTCACCAGATTGCCACGGAAAACAACCTCCCCCTCACCTATAGGAATGCCCAGGCTTCTGGCTTCAATGGCTGCCCGGCCCAGACGATACACCCGCGGGTCATATCCCAGTACCGAAAGACAGCCATTGGCACTGGAAGGCTCCATCCCGGTAGGTATGGTGCGAGCCATACCCAGAATACCTTCCCGCGCCATCGCATCAAGATTTGGAGTGGAGGCTAGTTCCAAGCACGTCTTACCGCCACGCTCAGGTAGCGGCAAGCCTGAAGCACCGTCAACTATCAGAATGCAGTATTTCACTTTGACTAACCCTAAATCCTTAATCCCCTTCCCCTTAGTAAGGGGAGGTGGTTTTTTAATAGGGGGCTTCGCCCCCTCTTTGACTCTCTGTGCCTCACCCTTGCTGTAGAGGTTAAATCCGCCTATAATAGTTTAAAAACGGGGCGTAGCGCAGCCGGTTTAGCGCGCAGCGTTCGGGACGCTGAGGTCGGCAGTTCAAATCTGCCCGCCCCGACTTTTGTGGTAGGCTTTATTCCGCTACTTTCCTCTTCGCTTCCTCCCACAGGGCATTTTGTTCGTTAAAGGACAGCTTATCGAAGCTCAATCCCCTCTGGCGGCAGAGCTCCTCCATATAGGTGAAGCGGCGGTAAAACCGCCCGTTGGCTTGCCTCAGCGCCACCTCGGAATCAACCCCGTGCCGGCGGGCAATATTGACCAGAGTAAAGAGAAGGTCGCCAAATTCCCGCACCTTTTGCGCTTCTGTGCCCGCCTGTTTGAACTCACTGACCTCTTCAGCCAGCTTGTCAATAACGCCGTCAATATTCTCCCAGTCAAAGCCAACCTCCGCCACCCGGCGCTGTATTTCCTGGCTGTAAGCCAGCGCCGGCATCTGTTTGGGCACACTAGCCAGCAGAGAAATATCGGCTTCCCGCTCCTCCTGCTTGAGGGCCTCCCAGTTATGGGCCACCTCTTCGGCATCCTTAATCTTTTTCGAGCCGAAGACATGAGGGTGACGATGAATCAGCTTGGTATTAATGCTATTCAGCACATCTCCAATCTCAAATTCCCCGGCTTCAGCGGCAATCTGGGCTTGGAGCACAACCTGCAACAGAAGGTCACCCAGCTCCTGACAGAGCGCCTCCCAGTTCTCGTCATCAATTGCCTGCAATACCTCATAGCATTCCTCCAGAATGAACTCCCGAAGAGAAGCGTGGGTCTGCTTTCTGTCCCAGGGACAGCCCCCGGGTGCTCGCAACCTGGCAATTATAGCCACCAGAGCCTCAAACTTACTCAGGTTGCCCGATGAAGACAAAGTAACCTCCTCACCATATACTTTATTCTGACGGCAATACCGCTCCGATTAACTGCCTCTGCCCTCTAAGAAACTCAGCGCTAGACATGGTCCGTTTTCCCTCTAGCTGAACCTTTAAAATACCCAAAATCCCCTCCCCGGTATTGACTCCGAAGGCTACTCCCTCTTTGTTCAGAGCCACTACCCGCCCTGCCTCAAGACTTGCTTCTCCCGGGAGAGACACCGCCGCAATAATCTTGAGCTGCTTTCCCTGCCACTTGGTGAAACACCCCGGCCAGGGGTGGAAGGCCCGCACCCGCCGCCAGATGACTACCGCCGGAAGGCGCCAATCAATCGCGCCCTCTCGCTTGGAGAGGGTACCAGTATAGCTGGCTTCAGCCTCGTTCTGAGGTCGGGGAACAATCTCCCCCCTAGTCCAACGGGGCAGGATTTCCACTAACAACTGCGCGCCTATCAATGATAGCTTAGCGGTAAGTGAGCCAGTGGTATCCTGCGCCGAAATAGGTACCTGCGCCTGGGCTAACACCGGACCAGTGTCTAGACCCCTGTCCATCAGCATAAGGCTAACCCCGGTAAACTTATCACCAGCCAGAATAGCCGCCGCGACGGGTGAAGGTCCTCTGAATTTAGGCAACAGAGAAGGGTGAATATTAATACACCGGTATCTGGGAATGTCCAGGACCGACGGTGGTAGAACCTGACCAAAAGCAGCCACCACGATAACATCGGGGCGCAGGCTGGCCAGCTGAGCCACCGCCCCAGCTTCCTTGAAGCTGACTGGTTGCAACACGAGCAACCCCCGGTCCAACGCCGCCTTCTTCACCGGAGAAGAAGCCAGAGAGCGCCCTCTGCCCGCCGCTCTATCAGGCTGAGTATAGACAGCCACCACCTCGTATTCATTGAGCAGGAGGTACTCCAGGGAGGAAAGGGCAAATTCAGGCGTACCCATAAAAACAACTCGCAACCTAGACCTCCTGCCAGTAATTGTACCATCCAAATTTTTTAATAACAACTTAATAATCCATAGCTATCGTCGAGGAAGAAAGCAAAAAAGAAAGTTTGATAGACTTTACAAGCGAAAAACAGGGAGCAACAATGGCTGGCAATCAGCAACAAAAAACTTGCCAGCCAAGAATGCCCGTTTGGTATCATCTTATTACTTTCATAAATGTTCTACCGTTGACGCCACGAAGTTGGCAACCTCCTGACCAAGGTAAAATAGCACCCTAATTTTTGAGGGTAACTCTAAAAGCTAGGTCGATAGGGAGAAGAACTTGACTGAAGTTAGGTCAGCGCAACAGATCTGGGAAGCCGCCTTAGGCGAACTGGAAATACAGGTCAATAAGCCAAACTACCAGACCTGGCTGGCAAAGACCACCGGGCTCAGTTATCAAAAGGAGAAATTTGTTATCGGTGTCCCTAACACCTTTGTTGCCGAGTACCTAGATAAGAATCAACGCTCATTGATCGAAAAAGTGCTCACTGGCATTATCCACCAAGAAGTCCGGGTACAATTTCAGGTAACTGCCCACCAGCCAAGCTCACTATCAAACCACGGGAGTGGCAGCAAAGCTCCCCCAGCTCAACAAGCGAGTCTCCCCTTGCTCAATCCCCGGTATACTTTTGATTCCTTCGTTGTCGGTAGCTCTAACCAGTTAGCCTATGCCGCCGCTCTGCGGGTTGCTCAAAACCCGGGAAATAGCTATAACCCCTTATTTATCTATGGTGAGACAGGATTAGGCAAGACTCACCTTTTGCAGGCTATCGGACATGTAGCTCTTGCCAATAACCTTAAGGTACTATATGTCCGCGCTGAGGAGTATACCAACCAGCTAATAAATGCTCTCCGAGAGAAAAAAACCGAAGAGTTTCATCACAAATACCGTAGTGTTGATGTGTTATTGGTCGATGACGTCCAGTTTTTCAGCGGTAAAGCGCAGACTTTAGAGAATTTCTTCCATACTTTTGATGAACTTCACAATGCTAACCGTCAACTCGCTGTGACCAGCGACCGCCCGCCCAGGTCCATATCTTCCCTGCAAGGACGACTTCGCTCCCGTTTTGAAGGGGGGCTAGTTACTGATATTCAAGCGCCCGATTTTGAAACGCGCCTAGCTATCCTGCAGGCCAAGGCAAGACAAAATGGAGCCGATGTTTCTTTAGACGTCTTAGAATTCATTGCGCTCCAGATTCAGCAAAGCGTAAGAGCCCTGGAAGGCTCCCTAAACCGGGTTATTGCCTACGCCAAGCTACTTAGAACTGTGCTCACTCCTGAAATAGCTGCTCAAGCGCTTCAAGATATTGCTGGTAACCAGCCCAAGACTCCTCGGGTCACGCCCCGCCTCATAGTAGAAGCCGTAGCCAGTAGCTTTCAGTTAAACCCTTCAGACTTAAGGAGCCGTAAAAGAGATGAGGCGACTGCTTTACCCCGGCAGGTGGCAATGTATCTTATCAGGCAGGAGACGGACTGCTCACTGGCTGAGATTGGTCAAGAGCTTGGCGGTAGAACTCCAGCAACCGTCAGCCATGCTTATCAAAAAATCGCCAGCGATATCAATAATGACCCAACATTGAGACGCAGAGTCTTTGACATCCAGCAGGAAATACACTCCTCACTCAAAAAAGTGAATTACCAGGAACGGTAAAAGGTTTAGACAACTTCCGCCTGATTTTTAACAGAACCCGCCAATATTTGATAACCTTCAAGTAAGGCAGTCTCTTATTTATAAGCTTTTACCCACACTCCCATCAAATTTGAACCCCTGGCAATCCTCCGGATAATGGAAGGGGTATTGTTAATAATGATAAAATACCAATATCCTCAAAGAAATAGCTGATGAAATGCCAGCCAGTTTTGATAGGGCAGAAATTATCGTGAGAGGTGGAGACGGAGGCAATGGAGCTGTAAGTTTCCGGCGGGAGAAGTTTGTGCCGTTTGGGGGGCCTGATGGTGGGGATGGGGGCGACGGTGGGAATGTAGTTATCGTGGCGGACCCAAGTGTAGAAAGTCTCCGTATGTTCCAGCGAAAGAGGGTTTACCGGGCAGGTAAGGGTGGAGATGGTAAAGGGAAGAAAAGACACGGTAAGAGAGGGAAAGACCTAGTGTTAAAAGTTCCTGTGGGGACGATAGTTTGGGATGGAAGAAGGGATAATGGGGCATTTATTGCTGACTGTGAGCAACCCGGTCAGCCAGTAGTGGTAGCGAGAGGTGGCAGGGGAGGACTGGGTAATACCCACTTTGCCTCGTCCACTAATCAAGCTCCGCGAGTAGCCCAAAAGGGAGAGGCGGGGGAAGAACTCTCCCTGATATTAGAAATGAGGCTTATTGCTGATGTCGGTATTATTGGTTTCCCCAACGTAGGTAAATCTACCTTGCTGGCGGCTGTTTCCGCCGCCAGACCTAAAATAGCCAGCTATCCCTTCACTACTCTCGAGCCTGTTTTGGGTATGGTTCAGGTTGGAGGAAAAAGTTTTGTCATTGCCGAGATTCCGGGGTTGATTGATGGGGCTCATCTTGGTCGCGGTCTGGGACATGATTTCCTGCGGCACGCAATGCGTACCAAGATGCTTATTCATCTGATTGATGGCGCTTCGGCGTCTCCGGTAGAGGACATGCGTCGGGTGAATGCGGAACTCGGCTTATTTGACCCTTCACTGGCGCAAAAGCCACAGTTGGTGGCGGTAAATAAGATTGACCTACCCCAGGTGCAGGCTCGATTGGCCGAGCTCAAGGCGGCTTTTAGCGGTCTTGGAATTCCCGTTCTTTTTCTTTCGGCGGTAAGCGGGGAAGGCGTTTCTCAGCTTATGGCGGAAACGGCGGAGCTGCTGAGTAAGGTGGGCACTGAGGCACAGGTGGGTAAAAAGGTTCAGAAAGCGGTGTTTCGTCCTCAGCCTGGAGGCAGGGGAGTTCGAAGATGAACACCGGTGTCCTGGGTGGAACTTTCGACCCGATTCACAATGGGCACATTATCATTGCTGAGGAGGTTAGAACCAGGTTAAATCTGGCGGAGGTTCTTTTTGTGCCAACCGCCCTGACGCCACTCAAAGAAGACAGCCCTACTTCAGCCGTGGAGCATCGCGTCCGGATGGTGCTTCTGGCGATTACTGAGTATCCTCACTTCAAGCTGTCCGATATAGAGGTAAACAGGGCTGGCCCTTCCTATACTGTGGACACTATTGCTGAGCTGCGAGATAGGTATGATGCTGGGGATGAATTGTTTTTTATTCTGGGCTGGGACAGTCTGGCTCAGCTCCCTCGCTGGAAGGAGCCTGCCCGGCTGGTTAAGATGTGCCACCTAGTGGCAGTCCCCAGACCAGGTTATTCCCTCCCTGACCTGAACTCTCTGGAAGCTTTAATCCCCGGCTTGTCTCGAAGCTTAATAATTCTGGATAAACCCAAAGTAGATATCAGCGCCACGGAAATCAGGGAACGGGTTGCCCGTGGCTTATCCATTCGTCACCTTGTCCCTGAGCCGGTGGACAAATATATCAGGCAGCATAAGCTTTATCTCTCGCCGTGAAGAAGCTAAAGACTCGGGCTTTTCCGCTGGTTAGGCTCTAGATATCTAGGTTCTTGACGCTCTTGGCGTGGGCTTGGATCCAGGATTTGCGGGGTGGGACCTCTTCACCCATCAGCATGTTGAAGGTGCGGTCGGCTTTGGCAGCATCATCTACCGTGACGGTAAGCAGGGTACGGTTAACTGGATTCATGGTTGTTTCCCACAGTTGCTCAGCATTCATCTCGCCCAGACCCTTGTAGCGCTGAACCTCTACATTCTTGGCTCCTTTTAGCTGAGCCAGTATTTCTTCCTTCTCCTGTTCTGAATAGGCCCACTGCTCATTTTTAGAGCTCCTGATGCGGTAGAGGGGTGGCTGGGCAATAAACAGATGTCCATGGTTGATCAGTTCGGGCATATGTCGGAAGAAAAAGGTAAGCAAAAGAGTGCGGATATGGGAACCATCAACATCAGCGTCAGTCATCAGGATAACCCGGTGGTAGCGGAGCTTTGATAGGTCGAACTCGTCATCTATACCGGCTCCCAGTGCCGTAATGATGGCACGGATTTCGGCGTGGGACAGCATCTTATCTGAAGGAGCCTTTTCCACATTGAGGATTTTGCCTCTCAGGGGCAGTATCGCCTGAAAGCGAGGATTCCTCCCCTGTTTGGCTGAGCCACCGGCGGAATCTCCCTCCACCAAAAATAGTTCACAGTGGGCGGGGTCTTTTTCTGAGCAGTCAGCCAGCTTGCCCGGCAGGGCGGCTGAAAAGAGGCCGCTCTTCTTAACAATCAGGTCACGGGCTTTTCGAGCTGCTTCCCGGGCTTTAGCCGCGAGGATACACTTTTCTAAGATTCTCTTGAGGTCATCCGGGTGCTCCTCAAAGTGGAGTGATAGACCTTCGCTAACTACACTCTCCACAACTCCTTTGACTTCAGGGTTACCCAGTTTGGTTTTGGTCTGCCCCTCGAACTGTGGCTCGGTGAGTTTAACACTGATGACAGCGGTGAGTCCTTCTCTAACGTCCTCGCCGGTTAAGTTAGGTTCATCCTCCTTGAGGAACTTGTTTTTATGGGCGTAGTCATTTAGCACGCGGGTCAGTGCGGCGCGGAAACCGGTAAGGTGGCTGCCCCCATCGGCAGTATTGACACAATTGGCAAAGGTATAGATGGACTCAGTAAAGCCATCGTTATACTGAAGGGCCACTTCCACCTGGGTACTGTCTACCGTTTTGGATATATAAATAGGTTGGCGATGGCGGATTACCCGGTTTCGGTTAAGGTGGCGAACGAAGCTGATGATACCGCCCTCAAAATAGAAGGTTCTCTCTTTATCGTCCTTTTCATCCTTGAGGCATATTTCCAGCTCCTTGTTCAGGTAGGCCATCTCACGCAGCCGCTCGCTGAGGGTATCAAAATCATATCTGACCCTCCCGAATATCTCCTCATCGGCTAGGAAGATGGTAGTCAGGCCGGTCTCGCTGGTTTCGCCAACCTCGGTTACCGCCCCTTGGGGTATACCCTGCCGGTATTCCTGCTCATAGACCTTACCGTTGCGTCTGACGATGACTTTGAACCAGGCAGAAAGGGCATTTACGGCTGAAGCGCCTACTCCATGTAGCCCACCGGATACCTGGTAAGCCTTGCCGCCAAACTTAGCTCCGGCGTGCAGTGTAGTCATCACTGTCTCCAGGGCAGATTTATTAGTGATGGGGTGAATCTCTACGGGAATGCCACGTCCGTTATCTTCAACCCTGACGGCATTATCCTTTTGAATGGTGACAATGATTTTGTTGCAGCAGCCAGCCATGGCTTCGTCAATACTGTTATAAACGATTTCGTATACCAGGTGGTGCAGCCCGTGCTGGTCGGTGCTGCCAATGTACATGCTTGGTCGCCGGCGCACTGCTTCCCGCCCACCCAGAACGTGAATATCCTGGGCAGTATAGCGGCTGGTCTCAACATTGTTTACCGTTGCCGAAGATGTACGCTGTGTCATAGCTAATCTTTACTCCCTTGTCGGTATTGAAGGTAAAGAAAAGTGACCGGAGCGGGAAGGGAGGTCTTTTGAGACAGGAGGGTAGCTGGCGCAGGAAATTGAAGGCTTCATGGCACGATATCGGGATAGAAAAGATACCATCGTGGTTATTATAGCACAATTTGAGTATAAAGTGAAGCTGTCAGGAGCGTTCCCATATAGTGTTAGGAATTTTTGAAAATTAGACTGTCTACAGCTATCTAATTTTTCAAAATTGGACTCTTGGGAACTCGTTTAGCGGATAGGTAACCGACTTTACCATCCGGTTCTCCCACCA
>DAOUCV010000027.1:0-17307 GCA_034432095.1 Dehalococcoidales bacterium | reverse complement strand
CAAACAGGCTGAGGAAGCCTTGACTGGGGGAGCTAAATGAGCTATTCTTTTCTTACCTACCGGTGGCGGATTTTGACCCGTCCACAAGTGGCCCTTTTTAGGTGTCCGGTGACAGTATAACACCTTACAGGGTCTGACAACTTCAAGCCCCAGACAATCACCACCTTGGGCAAGTCTTAATCCCAGTTGTATAGCAAAGAGTGATTTACCCACCTTTGGATAGGCAACAATACACGCTTGGGAATCAAAAGTAAGAATACCTTCAGCAATTATTGGTATTGGTGGAGGTGATGGTCTTCCAATTATATCCTCTATAGTCCTAGCCAGGTATTTATTAGAGGGTAGTCCATACAAGTTAAGAATTTCTACAACTTGCCTTTGGATGTCAGGACTATTCTTGAACTCCTCTATCAGGTTATCCGTCTGAAATAGTCCCCTGATTTTCTCCTCAGCTTCACTCTCCCATTGTCTATCGTGATTCTCTTGGTTCATTACGCTCCTCCTTCATTATGGTAACTATGCTCCGTCTTCTTATTACCCTACATGGCTTACATCGCTTAGGTTCAGCCAGTCCTTTGCTCCAGAAATACCTTTGTTCCCCTTCAGTGAATGTGAACTCCCTTCCACAATCTGCACAGGTAAGTTTCTTTTCGGTAAATACTATACTCATTATGTTCCTACCCCACCACTTCCATTAGTTAGCCTACCCTTTTGCCTTTGTCTTCCAGCCTGGTGGCTTCTCAAATAGCTCTGGAAGGTTTGTCGTAAGAAGCTCATCAATACGGATAACCAACTCCAGATAGCGTTTTGTATCTAGCACCTTGCTTAGTTCTGAAAAGCGAAATGTGTATGATTTGCCTCTCTTGCCAGATGGGATTAGCCTGCCCTTTTTAACTAGCTCGGAGACATATTGCCTGCTGCAACCGAGGGCTTTCATTACTATTTCCGTTGTGATTTCTAAATATTCTCCATACATAAAGACCATCTTAGCATAACTTCTAGGATTTGTCAAGTGTATCACATTTGACTATCGGCTTATTGACAAGTTACCATCTACATGCTATACTACACTTGAATTTAATTGATTAGGGAAGGAAATCAAAAATCAACAATCTGATAATCAAATCATCCACTTTTCATTCACTTTGATACTCATACAGGCACAAAGGTTCTGTGCCTAGACAGGTACAATTTCTGAAAGGAGAGTAAAAAGGAGAGATAAAATGAAGGAGCAGAAGTCATTAAGGCAACTGGCAAGGGAACTAGGGGTCAGTCATTCCTATTTATCCCAGGTTCTACATGGTAAGAGACCAGCCAGTGAGAAGGTGCAACAAGCTATTGACATGGTAAGCATGGTAAGCAATAATGAAGCTAGATTTGGGACTTCAAATCCGTCGGGGGGCATTAAGAGTGTCTTCGGTGGGTTCGACTCCCATGCGCTCCCGCCAATAACCACCTACGCCACATCTGCTAAATGAACAACATAGCGCCGAAAGGAGGAAATGACCGTGAAAGAGGGACAACTGAGCAATAAGACGATACTGGAACCAGCCAGGGAAATCAAAGTATTCGCCGAGGCTGAGGTGGTGGTAGTCGGGGGTGGCCCTGGAGGCCACTCAGCGGCAATAGCCGCGGCACGGAACGGCGCCAGAACAATACTTGTAGAGAGATACGGGCATCTAGGTGGTATGGCCACCGGCGGTATCGTGATACAAATCCCGCACATGAGTGATGGCACCACAGAACAACAAATTGCCGGGCTCTGCCAGGAGTGGATTGACAGACTGGACTTGATCGGCGGGGTACTCGTCCCTAGGCGAGAGGAGATTGGGTCGAGTGATGAAAAGCTGGTGTCACGATGGCGGCGCTTTATGGGCAATGTGAATCAGGGCAGGATTGAGTACACTGCCTGGGTAGACCCTGAACTGCTGAAGTGTGTACTGAACGACATGGTAGAAGAAGCTGGAGTAAAGCTATTGCTCCATTCCTGGGGCACCCGGGCTATCGTCGAAGACAATACTGTTAAGGGTATCGTTTTTGAGAGCAAGTCAGGCCGCCAGGCAATACTGGGAAAGGTCATCATCGATGGCACTGGCGACGGTGACCTGCTCCCCTCCGCCGGAGCTGAATTTGATGCTAAGTTTGACCCCAAGCTCAGGAGCTCAATGCTGGCCTTGGTCTTTCGAATAGGAAACTGTGATTATCAGAAACTCTGCGATTTTAGAGAAGCCGAGCCAAAGAAGTTTGAGGAACTGATGAAAGAGCTTGCCAGGATTGCCGGCACTCGTCTCGTGCCCCTGCCCTCCCCCCGCAACGACGTTGTCTGGGTAAACAACTGGATACCGAACCTGAATTGCCTGAATGTGGAAGACCTCACCAAGCTGGAGGTCGAGATGCGTAAGATAATGCGGCGCGGGCATGACTTTATGAAGAAGAACATCCCCAGCTTTGAGAATAGCTTCATCATGGACACGGCTTCCCAGACCGGAACACGCGGTAGCCGGCGGCTGATTGGGGAATATATGGTCACTATGGACGACCTAAATTCCGGCAAGAAATATGATGACACCATTGCTGTTATTCCCCGTATGGGCCCGCCGGGACGAAGTCCCCACGTCTACATTCCCTACCGCTGCCTGGTGCCAATTAGGGTAGATGGTCTACTGGTAGCCGGTCGCAGCTTCTCCTCAGACGCCGCCGCCAACGATATGGTCAACCTCATCCCCCACTGCATAGCTATGGGACAGGCAGCAGGTACCGCGGCAGCACTGGCAGTAAAGAATAATATTGAACCGAGAAAGGTAGACTATCGAGCCCTTCAGGAACGCCTCATCGACCAGGGTGTCCCTCTACCCGGGGTATATCCCGCCCAACTAAAAGTTTAAGGCGAGGTTACGAAAGAACATTGACAACCGACATATTCAGTATTATGATTATCCCAAAACTGGAAATTGGGGATAAAAATACAGGAAGCCTATGGATGAACAGGAAATCCCCGAGCAAGTTTTCCTGCAAATACTAAAAATAGCTGGGCGGAAGGCAAAGGAAAGAGCCAATGCGGCAAGGTGGGACCTTGATATTGCCGTGTTCGCCTTCGCCGTTCTAATTATTGTTATGATACTAACATCTCAAGGAATTAGAATTGAGATTGTAGGTATAGCTGCGGTCGCTGGATTGGCTATGGTCTAGCTTGCGGGATGGGACCGAGGCAGAAAAATGTATGAGCGTTTCTACGAGGAAGAGCTAGCCTCACTGAAGCAAGAGTTAAAGATCACCGTCAAGAAAGCGACCGAGGACACGATAGATGAGAAGGTCCGAAAGGCACTGCTGGAAAGACCGCGATAGTAAAAAGATAACTGAGTGTACCAGTCCCGGGTTCCCCGGCTCTTGGTCAAGAGGTGGCGAGTTAATCATACAAGCCGTGACTCGTCACCTCTTTAATTGACCTTGCGGGCGGGTTCACCCCTATATAATCTGACCGTTACCTCTCGTCTTAACAGGCTCAAATCCTAATGGTCTGGCGAAGATTTCAAAAATAGGATTTACTAAAAAGAACCGCAAAATCTCTTACGGGTAAGATACTAGAAAGGGAGGAATTGCTATGCCCTATGTTGTCTGCCCCAAGTGCAAAACCGAGAGCTATTTCTCTCTGTCGGCATATAAAGGGCCCTTTCGGTGCATGAAGTGTAGAGAGACCTTCAATATTACCATTGAAGACGGCGAAGTGAAGTCTTACGAGCCTCTTACCAAAGAGGAAGTCGATAGACTATTGATACGGAAACATTATCAGTAGCCTTTGATAGTATTATTGCCTAACACTCCGACCAATACCCAACTATGTGACCAAAGTTACATTCGCTCTCTCTCCGATTTGCTATACTCAAGGCAAGAAACATTAAAGGAGGGAGAGATGAAAACCAGATTTCAGAATTTAGGCATAATTATCAGCATACTGGCAGTAATAGCTCTGGCTATGGGTGCCGCATTCATTCAGCAAGGATTCGCCAAAGAAGCATTCCTGGTAAAAGCAATGACTCAAGAACAGATAACCGTTGAGGGTGTAGAGGGCATCGTTGACACTGCCGAGGAAGCCCAGCTTGCCGCTGACACGATTAGGGAACACCGTCACGGGATAGCACCAACCTACGGAGACCTATTGGGTGGAGGCCGTTTTAATCCTACCGACCCCAAACAGTTGTCATATGGTCAAGCCCTCACTCTTGAGACTTACCTGTACCTGGCAGTAGCATCCTTTGGCATTTTCAATGTAGTAAAGGCAACCGGCACCTTCATGCTCCTTACGGGTGTCGCTCTGGGTGCCACAGGATACGGTCTAATCAGCATCTCGAGAAAATAACTAACGATAAGAGTCTCGATCAACCGATAAATCCCGTAGAGCCTCAAGTACAATCGGGTCTTCTTCAGGTAGGACAGAGCGTGGGTCGAGGAGCAGAGCATCATCGCTGATGCGACCAATAATTGGACATTTCTCGTTTCTCCGTAATCTACGAGCCAGCGCCGGCACAATATTATGACCTTTCCGCCTCCCACCTCCACTAATAGCCACCAGCCTGGTCGGCAGAGTGCTCCCCGGCAGGCTACCGCCCCCAATCATGCTCTCCCCTTCTGTCACCTGGGCTAGGTCACCGAGGGCTTCAGCCCAGGTTCTGGCTCTTCCCTCAATCTCCTCCAGTGGTGCCGAAATCATCCGCCACACCGGGATTTTCCTTAAGGCTTCACCTTTTAAGTAGTGGAGCAAAGTAACAGCCAGACCAGCTAATCTCACCTTATCAATTCGTACCGCCCTGGCTAACGGGTGCTTCCTTAACCTGTCAATAAGCTGCTTCTTACCCACGATAATCCCGGCTTGTGGACCACCTAACAGTTTATCTCCCGAGAAGAATGCCAGCCCAACACCAATTGCCACGCTGTGTTGCACCATAGGTTCCGGAGCGAGACCAAAAGACGTCGTGTCCAGGAAACAGCCACTACCCAGGTCATCAAGAACCGGCAGGCTATACCGCTGACCAAGAGCAACAAGTTCTTCAATAGAGACCGAATGGGTAAACCCTACCACCTGGAAATTACTGGAATGAACCCGCATCAATGCAGCGGTGCGCGGGGTAATCGCCTGTTCATAATCACTGATATAGGTGCGGTTTGTCGTTCCTACTTCCACCAGCTTCGCCCCGCTCTGGCGCATTACATCGGGGATACGAAAGCTGTCACCAATCTCCACCGCCTGACCCCGGGAGACAATCACTTCCTTTCTCCTGGCTAGGGCAGTAAGCCCCAGTAACACCGCGGAGGCATTATTATTTACCACCAGTGCCGCCTCCGCCCCGCTCAGCTGGCATAGAATCGGCTCGATATGAACCTGACGGGAGCCCCTGCTCCCGCTATCAAGGTCAAACTCCAGATTAGAGTAGCCCCTAACTGCCGCATCCATAGCCGCTATCGCTTCCCGGCTGAGAGGTGCCCGGCCCAGATTGGTATGGAGTATCACACCAGTGGCGTTAATAACCGGGCGCAGGCTGGGACTCTCTAACCAGCGCAGTTGAGCAGTGATAGATTCTACCATCTCATCGATAGAAGAACACCTATTACCGGCAGCGATAGCCAGACGCTCACGCTCAAGCTGCTGCCTGACCAATTTTACCAGTAACTCATGCGGATAGTTTCTGGCAAGCTCTCTAATCCGCTCCTCAGAGATAAGCCGGTCAACGCTGGGCAGACACCGAAACTCACTATTCATTAGTAATTACCCGGCTCTATTTTAACACACCCCAACCTACCTTCAAAGCTGTCCCGTTTGAGATTTTTTATTAACCTCACCCCCCTTATCCCCCTCTCCTTAAAAGGAGAGGGGGAGATGAATTAAAAGAAGGGCATAAGCCCCTCTTAAACTCCCCGTTGTTTTTCCCAAGGGACTTCATCCCTTTTTAACACCCCAAGGGACAGAGAGGCTTCGTCTCTCTTAGCCCCCCTTCGCATCTCTTCTCTTGAAAAAGTGAGATGAAAGGGGATAGGGTTGATAAACAATCTAACGGTTTTGCTTTCTCAAGGCTGGGAATGTTAAAATACCGTAGGAAGCTGGGCACTAACCCCGGCTTTAGTAATGGAGAACCGATGACTAGGAGAAAAGAACCCCGCCTGACCGAAAGCGTCCGCGGGGCTGGTTGAGCTTCCAAACTGGGTCCGGGGGACCTGGATAAAGCTCTATGTGACCTGCCCTTAATAAAAGACCCTAAGGTGATTCGGGGTATGGAAACCCGGGACGATGCCGGCGTCTATAAACTGTCGGATAATCTGGCTATCATTCAGACGGTCGATTTCTTCACGCCTATAGTTGACGACCCCTACATGTTTGGTCAGATTGCCGTCGTCAACGCTCTGAGCGATGTCTATGCCATGGGGGGTAAGCCACTGACCGCGATGAATCTCGTGTGTTTCCCCATACAATCCGTGGATATTTCGGTGCTGAAGGACATCCTCAGAGGTGGCATCGACAAAATGATTGAGGCTAAGGTGGCACTGGTGGGTGGGCATAGCATAGACGATACCGAACTGAAGTACGGGCTGTCTGTCACCGGTACGATACACCCCAAACGGCTGGTGACCAATTCCGGCGCCAGGGTCAGGGATAAACTTATCCTTACCAAGCCATTAGGGACGGGGATTATAAGCACCGCCGTAAAAGCTGGTGTGGCCAACAAAAAGACGATAGCCAAGGTTACAAAGTATATGGCAAAATTGAATGACCAAGCCTCCGAGCTGATGCAGGAGGTTGGAGTGAATGCCTGCACTGATATCACCGGCTTTGGCTTCCTCGGTCACACCGTCCAGCTAGCCAAGAATAGCCAGGTAGGCATCAACATCGATGTTACTGCCATCCCCTTCTTCCCCGAGGCGGGTGAGTTCGCCAAGCAAGGACTCTGTCCGGCTGGCTTACACCGCAACCGAGAATTTTATTCTCCCAGCGTAAGAATTACCCCTGCGGTGCCTGCACATATACAGGACATCCTATATGACCCTCAAACATCAGGCGGGCTTCTCATCTCCCTGTCACCCGGGAAGGCGGAATCTCTGCTTGATAGATTGCACCAAGCAGGTGTAGAAGACGCCGCCATTATTGGCGAGGTAGTCAGAGAACCAAGCGGAGTGGTAACAGTCAGGTGATAGTCCATCGCTCTGACAAATCCAACTGAGGAAGACGGAATGAGAAGAATATACCTTGACTATGCCGCCACCACACCGACACATCCCGAGGTAGTGGAGGCAATGCTACCCTATTTCACAGATGCCTTCGGCAACCCTTCAAGCGTCTATTCTTACGGGCAGGAGGCAAAGGGGGCAATAGAAGAGGCAAGAACTAAAGTTGCCGACCTCATTGGTGCCTGGGGTGAAGAAATCGTCTTTACCAGCGGCGGGACTGAAGCCGATAATTTTGCTATCAAGGGTATAGCCTGCGCCAACGAACCCAAGGGGAACCACATCATCACCAGCACCATCGAGCATCACGCGGTATTGGAGACATGTAAGTTCCTGGAGACAAGGGGCTTCAATGTGACCTATTTACCTGTAGATGAGTACGGGCTGGTTGACCCTGATGATGTCAAAAGGGCTATTACGGATAAGACTATCCTTATTTCTGTGATGCACGCCAACAATGAGGTGGGCACCATAGAACCGATTACCGAGATAGGCAGGATTGCCCAAGAAAAGGAAATCTATTTCCATACCGATGCCGTACAGACGGTAGGGCATATCCCGGTGGATGTAAATGAGCTTGGTGTAGACTTACTCTCCATGTCTGCCCACAAGCTCTACGGCCCCAAGGGAGTCGGGGCATTATATGTCAGGAAAGGTACCAGACTGGCCTCCTTTATGCACGGTGGTGAGCAGGAAAAGAGACGGCGGGCAAGCACCGAGAATGTCCCCGGTATTGTCGGCTTTGGTAAGGCGGCAGAGCTTGCCCGGCAGGAAATGAGTCAGGAAGCAGAGCACATCACCCGTCTCCGCGACTGGCTCATCAAGGGCCTTCTGGAACGGATTGACCATGTCCGCCTGAATGGGCACCCCAAAAAAAGGCTACCCGGCAATGTTAACCTAAGTGTTGAGTATGTAGAAGGCGAATCAATGGTGCTGAACCTTGACCTTGCGGGTATCTGCGCCTCTACCGGTTCTGCCTGCTCCTCATCAAGCCTTGAGCCGTCCCATGTGCTTCTGGCAATGGGGCTTCCCCACGAACAGGCTCATGGCTCGCTAAGACTTACCCTGGGCAGGTGGACTACCGAAGAGGAGATAGAGAAAGTTCTGGACGTCCTGCCCGGAATTGTTGCCAGGCTCAGAGCCATGTCTCCCCTTTTGAAAATCCGCAAAAAGAGTGTTACAAGGAGGGCAAATGGAGATTGACGATATAACCATATCCAAGGCAATAACTGAAAGCTTTATGAAAGACTTCCTGGAGGCGATGGAGGTTGAAGTTGCTATCGCTGGAGCGGGACCAGCCGGCATGACAGCCGCCTACTATCTGGCAACGGGCGGGGTGAAAACCGTGATATTTGAAAAGCAGCTCCGTGTTGGTGGCGGCATGCCCGGCGGAGGGATGATGTTCAACCATATTGTGGTGCAGGAAGAAGGGAAAAACATACTGGATGAGTTTAATATCACCACCAGAGAGTATAAAAAGGGCTACTATACTGCCGATGCTCTGGAGGCTATCTCAACCATCTGCTCCAAGGCAATAAAGGCTGGGACCAAGATATTTAATCTGGTCAGCGTTGAAGATGTGATGATTAGGGAAAATGACAGGATAGCCGGTCTGGTGCTAAACTGGACGGCTACTTCCCTAGCCGGACTGCATGTCGACCCGTTGACTATTAGGTCGAAAATAGTGATAGATGCCACTGGACATGGCGCCGATATTTGCCGTACCGTCGTCAACAAAATCGGTCCCAATTTAAGAACAAAAACGGGAGGGGTAATCGGGGAGAAATCCATGTGGGCCGAGATAGGAGAGAAGGAAATAATAGCAAACACCACAGAAGTCTATCCCGGTCTAATAGTTGCTGGCATGGCCGCTAATGCTGTCTTCGGCTCCCCCAGAATGGGGGCTATCTTTGGCGGCATGCTCTTATCAGGGAAAAGAGCTTCAGAGATAGCCCTGGATATCTTATCAAAGAAGTAAGGACGAACTACAGTGAAAGTGGTAGTAGCCATGAGTGGTGGGGTGGACTCGTCGGTAGCTGCCGCTCTCCTTAAAGAGCAGGGCTACCAGGTCAGCGGCATAACTATGAGGGTATGGGAGGGGAAAGTTTTACCCGGGGAAGGAAGACGCCATGGCTGCTGCGGACCGGGCGAGGAAGAGGATATTGAGGACGCCCGAAAGGTATCCCAAATCCTGGGCATCCCCTTCTACACTCTTGACCTGAGACAGGAATACAGGTCCGAAGTCCTGGACTATTTCTGCCACGAATATCTTTCGGGCAGAACTCCCGGTCCGTGTCTCCGGTGTAATCGCAAGATTAAGTTTGATGCCCTGCTCAGAAAGGCCCGAGATAGCGGCATCGAATTTGACTATTTTGCCACCGGTCACTACGCCCGGATAGAATATGATAAAGAGAGACACCGCTACCTGCTCAAAAAGGCAAGAGACTTAAGCAAAGACCAGTCGTATTTTATCTCCTCTCTTTCGCAGGAACAGCTTGGAGGCTCGCTCTTCCCCGTCGGCGACTATACCAAGGGCGAGATAAGAAAGATGGCTGCCGACTTTGGATTGACGGTAAATAATAAGCCAGAGAGTCAGGACTTCATCGCCGGGGGTTACCGCTCCATTGTCGGGACGGCACCACCGGGCCCAATAAAGGATAAGCAGGGGAACGTCCTGGGAGAGCACCGGGGAATTAGCTTCTACACCATCGGTCAGCGTAAAGGGCTGGGCATATCAGCCAAAGAGCCGCTATATGTTATAGAAATTGACCCGGAAGAAAACGCCATCATCGTAGGCAGCAAGGAAGAACTATATCAGGATGAGCTTATCGCCTCAGGGCTGAACTGGATAGCGATAGAAAAGCTGGAGCAACCGCTCCCGGTCAAGGCAAGGATAAGGTACGCCCATCCGGAAGCTGAAGCAACGGTAACACCCCTGGACAAAGACAAAGTTTATATAAAGTTCAAGGAACCTCAGATGGCAATTACTCCAGGGCAGGCAGTAGTCTTTTACCAGGGAGATGTGGTGGTGGGAAGCGGAACGATAGAAAGGACGAGGAAGTAAGAATGGAGAGTGAAATAGAAAGAGTCCCGATACTACGGCTTACTGAGGAAAGCCGAAGCAACCTTGATGATGTGGTTGCCCGAGAATCCCCCCTCACCATCATCTTAAATAACGAAGAGCTGGTAACCCTGCTCTGCTCCCCTAAAGACTTGAACTATCTAGCCGTCGGGTTCCTCTTCTCTGAGGGACTGCTTGAAAGCAAGGACGAAATCAAAAAGGTACTGGTCGATGGGCAGAGAGGTGTGGTGCGGGTAGAGACCAGCAATGACAAAGCGCTGACCAATGAGTTTCTTTTCAAGCGGCTGATAACCTCGGGTTGCGGGAGGGGGGCTTCTTTCTATAGTGCCGCTGATGCGCAGAACCTGGCGAAAATAGAATCCAGAATGGAAATATCAACTGGCGAGGTTCTTTCTCTGGTAAGAGAGTTTCAGCAGCGTTCTGAGGTCTACCGGACCACAGGTGGTGTTCACAGTGCCGCCCTGTGCGATACCCGGAGTATCCTTGTTTTCAACGAGGACATCGGCAGGCATAACGCTATTGACAAAGTCTTCGGTGAGTGTGTCCTGAAAGACATACCGACAGATGAACGAATGGTAATCACCAGCGGCCGAATCTCCTCGGAGATGTTGCTCAAGGTAGCCAGGAGGAATATCCCGATAATCGTCTCCAAATCCGCCCCTACCAACCTGGGAGTAAAGCTAGCCGACAACCTGGGTATAACTCTCCTCGGCTTCGCCAGAGGCAAAAGGGTAAATGCTTACACTCACGACTGGAGAATAGTGAGCAATGGAAAACAGTGATGCGGTGATACTAGAGAAAATCCAAAGTCTCAAAAAGAGAAGAAACGCCATTTTTCTGGTACATAACTATCAACTGGGCGAAATTCAAGATATTGCCGACTTTATTGGCGATTCTCTGGAGCTGAGCCAGAAGGCAGCCAAGACCGATGCCGAGGTAATAGTCTTCTGCGGCGTCCACTTTATGGCTGAAACCGCCGCCATTCTCTGTCCCGATAAGACAGTCCTGCTTCCGGATAGGCATGCCGGCTGCCCGATGGCTGATATGATTACCGCCGAACGCCTGCGGGAGAAGAAGAAAGAGCACCCCGGAGCCACCGTAGTCTGCTACGTCAATACCCCGGCTTCGGTCAAAGCCGAATCTGATATCTGCTGCACCTCGGCTAATGCCGTCAGGATTGTGGAGAAGCTTGACGCTGAAGAAATCATCTTTGTGCCCGACCAGTACCTGGGTAGCTATGTCGCCAGCAAGACCGGGAAGAAGATGATTCTCTGGCCAGGCTATTGTCCCACCCACACCAGGATACAGACAGAGGCTGTCTTAAGACAAAAAGCCGAGCATCCCCAAGCCAAGGTAATCGTCCACCCGGAGTGCCGACCGGAGGTAACCGCCCTGGCTGACGAAGTCCTGAGCACCGGAGGGATGATCAGGTTCGCCAGGGAAAGCGAGGCGGAGGAGATAATCGTCGGTACGGAGATTGGCATACTCTACCGGCTGAGAAAGGAAAACCCGGGTAAAAAGTTCCTCGCCGCCTCCGAGCAAGCCGTCTGCCCCAGAATGAAGCTAATCACCCTGGAGACCGTTCTCTGGTCGCTGGAGAACATGAGCCATCAGGTAAAAGTGCCCGAAAGGACCCGTCTCAGAGCCAAAGCAGCGGTGGACAAAATGCTTGAGGCTGGTTAACGCTCAATCCTCTTAATCTGGTAGCGCAACTTGCCCGCTGGCACCGCTATCTCCACTATTTCCCCCTGCTCTTTACCCATAACCGCTTGACCAATAGGTGAAACGCTGGAAATCTTGCCTTTGACCGCATCTACTTCTTTGGGACTGACCATCGTATAGCGCAACTCTTCGCCGGAGTCAAGGTCACCGAGAATAACAGTATCCCAATCCCTACCCTGAGAGTGGACTCCTGCCTGTCATCAATAACCACGGCTGACTTCAGAATTCCTTCCAGCTCGATAATCCGCCCCTCCAATTGCCCACGCCGTTCCCTGGCTGCCGCCAGAGGGGCATTCTCACGAAAGTCCTTATCGGCAGCGGCTCTACGCATTTCATCAATAACCTTCTGGCGCTCACTCCGAAGCGCCGCAAGCTCGGATTCCAGCTCAGCATAGCCCTGCCGGGTTAGAGAGATAGCCTCGGCTGAACTCCGCCCGGGCGAAGGTGATGGCTTAGTTTTCACCTTCCTGGCTTTAAGATGAGCGGCGAGATTAGTCTTAGTCCACCCCTTTTTCTTGGCATAAACAAGGAAAGCCCGCACCAGCTCAAGCTTCCTCACATAATCAGTGTCCGATTGTGACAACCGCTCGGCATAGTTGTCCACTTCAGCCGCCGTAAGAGCGGTAAACGGGCGTTCCCTCCCGAACCAGCGAATAAACCTGTATATCTCCTGCTGGCTTACTCCTCTTTCCTCGGGCGGCAAATCAGCCAGAAAACGACTGGCCGCCTCACCCAGATTTAGACCCTGACCAGCCTCAGCCACCTATTGGATACCTCCCATAAATGCTACCATACTTTATTTAACTTCTCTGTCTCCGGAGAAAAGGAACCTTTACTCCACCAAAAATATGGGACAACGCCTTCTCTCCCACCAGTCTTACTATTACACCACCGTGCCAATCAAAGGTCAAATCATCGGCTCTGAGCAGGGCTTCATCAATACCGCTGGACTTTATTATGTCAAATATCCCGTCAATCTGCCGGTCGCTCAGTAGCTCGTAGAACTTCCGTGCCCAGTAGCCTATTTTTAGCTCCCGCCCCAGCTTCCTTCGCCACTCTTTCTCATAGCCAGCCAGACTCCTGGCAGAGAGGTCGTCATTCTTCAACGCCCGTTGTAAACACTCAGCGGCAATATCAGCACACAGCAGACCATAGTAGATGCCGCCGCCAGTGGTCGGCTTTACCTGCCCGGCGGCGCTCCCCACCACTACTACCCTATTGCTATAGGTCCTGCCTGGCGGTCTTAGCGGAATTCCCCCATACCTGATTTCAGTCTCAGCCGAAGCTATCTTCCTTTGAGAGACCAGGGAGAGAATCAACCTTCTTAAATAAAAGCCGGGTCTACGACGAGATAGCAGACCTACCAGAGCCCGCTGTGGCGAGGTTGGCACCAGCCAGGCAAAAAAAGCCGGAGCTATCTTTCGCCCAAGGTAGACTTCCACCTCGTCCACCCCCGTCGTTTCCACCTCAGCCTGAGCTCCCGCAACACAATCACCAGCCCTGCCCAGACCCAACTGCTCAACCAATCTAGAGCCAAAGCCACCAGCGATAACCGCCGCTCTCGCTTCAAAAATACTTAGACTTGCCCCGTACCGTCCTGCCCCAATCCTTACCCTGTCGTTCCGCACCTCAATGCTTCTGACCGGACTATCTAACACATACTCAACCCCTCTATCCTGAGCCCGGCTGGCTAAAGCCATATTAAAAGCTGCCCGGTCTACAATGCAGGCTTGCGGTTCCTCTCGACGCAGACTGAGCAGCTTTCCTGAAGGCGAAAACAACCTAGCACCATTCACCCGCCTGAGAATAACACCAACATCAACAGCAAACTGGCTAACACACTCCTGACTGATGATACCGGTACAGCAGACCGGTTCGTCTATTCTTTCCTTTTTCTCTATGACGACTACCCTACACCCCGTCCCAGCCAGCCCATAAGCTACCCGGCTCCCGACTGGCCCACCGCCTATGACTACCGCATCATACAACATCACTCTCTCCAGCTTAAGAAACAACCCCCGAAGTTCTTAAAATACGGGTGATAACCAGCCAGCACGTTCACTCCCAGCTAACAGACCAAGCGGAGGCTGCATTAGGGTAAATAAGCTCTAAAGACTTCAGAGGAGCAATTTTCTAAGCTCGAATAGAGCCGTCGAGATAACCATCTGTTTCCGCCTAGCCCTACCGACAGCCACACGGTTGTTTCCATCAGCGATGCCGATATAGGCTATACCCATCGGTCTCTCTCTCGTTTCCAAGATTCCGGTGGTGCTGAGCCCTATGTCGGCTTTCAGCAACGTTTTCGCCGCTTCCGCCATCGCTTGAGCTACTTCGGGGCTGACCGCGCCATACTGGGAGATAATCCCAGCATCGACCCCAAAAGCTATCTTGGCTTCATTCGAACAAGCGACCAACCCGCCTTTGAAAAACGAAGGACTCTCTGGAATATCGTTGATGCCAGCCGCTAGCCATCCGCCGCTACAATCCTCCATACACGCCAGACTCAAGCCTTTCTTAATTAGCAGATGTCCCACTACTGTTTCTATGGTATCATCATCAACTCCCCAGATATGGTCCCCCAGGACGGCTCTAATACGAGCCTCGCTCTCGGCAATCAGTTTTTCAGCCTGAGTTCGGTCTTCAGCCTTAGCCGCCAGACGCAGATGAATGCCGTCAGGCTTGGCATATACGCCAAAGGTAGGGTTGGCTAAAGAAAACAGCGGAGAAACCAGTTCACCAACCGCTGCCTCATTTAGACCAATGGTCTTAATCGTTCGGCGAACAATAACGGCTGCCGAACGCTGGTGTAGCCTGGGCTGGACCTCCTTCCGCCACATCTCCTCTAGTTCTCTTGGCGGACCGGGCATAGCCAGTAAGATCCGCCCGTCTCTTTCCACCCACCAGCCGGGAGCGGTACCGGCGGCATTGGGGATGGGCTTTGCCGAAGGAATAATGGTAGCCTGCTTTAAATTGCTGAGCGGCATCTCAATACCCATCCGAGCAAAGCGCTCCCGTAAGGAGCGCTCCAGAGACGGCTCAAGTTCCATTTCCTCACCCAACATCTCAGCAATAGCATCACGGGTCAGGTCATCGTCGGTCGGACCCAGCCCACCCGTCGTCAGGATAAGCTCTGAGCGCTGCCAGGCTCGCTTTAGTACCTCCACCAGCCTGCCCTGATTATCACCCACCGCTGAAACCCAGTACAGGTCTATGCCCAGGGGGAGTAACTGACTGGCCAGATATGAGGCGTTGGTATCAGTTACCTCCCCCAGGAGAAGCTCAGTACCAATAGAAATGATCTCTGCTTTCACTAACACCCTCTTCTCTCTAGCCAGATATCGCTGGTAACTTCAATAACCCACTCATTGAGAGGAAGGGAATAGCCTAGCACCTTGTCGCCGAGACACCCAGATACTTCCCTACTAATTCCATCGCACAGAACTTGCCACACATACTGCAAGCAGACCCGGCCGAAGCATGCTGCTTACTGTGGACTTGACGAGACCGTTTAGGGTCTAACGAAAGCCTGGCTTGCTCTTCCCAGTCAAGTTTCTTGCGAGCTACAGACATCTTCCTGTCCCACTCAGTAGCACCCTTCACTCCCTTAGCTATATCACCAGCGTGGGCAGCAATACGTGAGGCAATGACTCCCTGCCTCACGTCCTCAGGGTCAGGAAGCGAGAGGTGCTCAGCCGGTGTTACATAGCAGAGAAAGTCGGCACCAGCCGCAGCGGCAATAGCTCCACCAATGGCTCCGGTGATATGGTCATAGCCAGTGCCAATATCAGTCACCAGCGGTCCGAGAACATAGAAAGGGGCCCCCTTACAGATAGACTTTTCCAGCCGGACATTAGCCTCAATCTGGTTCAGGGGTAGATGCCCTGGCCCCTCAACCATCACCTGAACCCCGGCTTGATGCGCTCGCTCTACCAGTTCCCCTATAGTGAGCAACTCCTCCACCTGAGCCCGGTCAGTAGCGTCAGCCAGACTGCCGGGACGCATGCCATCGCCAAGGCTCAGCGTAACATCAAACTCCCGGACTATTTCCAGTAAACGGTCATAGTGCTCGTAAAGTGGGTTTTCACACTCGTTATAGAGCATCCAGCCGATGAGGAAAGCCCCTCCCCGGGACACTACATCGGTTACTCTCCTCTGCTGTTTAAGCCGGGCAATAGCTGAAAGGGTTACCCCACAGTGCACCGTCATAAAATCAACGCCGTCCCTGGCCTGTTCTTCGATGACGGCAAGTATGTCTTCAACGGTCATCTTGACAATAGCACCATATCTGTCTATCGCTTCAATGCCAGCCTGATAGATTGGCACGGTCCCTACTGGCACAGAGCTGGAAGCAATGATAGCCTGCCGGACAGACGGAATATCGCCACCGGTTGACAGGTCCATAACCGTATCCGCCCCCGAGTCAATAGCTACCTGCAACTTCTCCAGCTCGGTAGCAACATCGCCGTAGTCCGATGAGGTGCCAATATTGGCGTTGACCTTGGTGCGAAGCCCCTGACCAATACCACAGGAAATGAGGTTGGTTCGCTTAATATTGGCCGGGATAACTATCGTCCCGTTAGCCACTCCCTGCCGGATAAATTCAGCCTCTATCCCTTCGCCTTGAGCTACCAACTCCATCTGTGGTGAAATGATTCCTTTTCTAGCCAGTTCCAGTTGAGTCATAAGTGCCTCCACAAAAGAAAACCAAGGGCTTTGACTAGTGCTAAACCCTTGGTGCAGGTCAATCTTGCTTCCCTCCGCTCGTATTACCGAGATCAGGTTCCAAGGGTTGTCCCGATGAAACCGGGACTCTCAGCCTTTGAGCACCCCTAGCCTTCTAACTATTAAGTTTACATTCAAAATATTAGCATAAAAGAGCTTGAAATGCAAATGCTAGAATTGTTTACAACCTCACCCCCTTTAAGCACCCAGAAAAATCTTTGATTTTTCTGGGAACCCACTTTATCCCCCTCTCCTTAAAAAGGAGAGGGGGATGGTTTTTTAAAAGAGGGAGCGAAGCCCCCTCTTTAACGCCCTGAGAGATAACAAGGCTCCTCACCTCTCCTGGGAGTTTAAGAGGGGCTGGCACCCCTCTTTCAAAATCTCCCCCTTCCCCTTGTTAAAGGGAAGGGGGATAAAGGGGATAGGGTTACTAAAAATGATATAATTCTATTTATGGAAAAACGGTTCATGAGCGCTGGCTCACAACTCAGGCATGAAAAAGGGGCTTGCCAGTCCACCGTAATGGTAGCAGAATAGAGGGGGCACGTAGCCCGGAATCTTGCACCATG
>DAOUCV010000026.1:0-113394 GCA_034432095.1 Dehalococcoidales bacterium | reverse complement strand
GGCACGGGCCTGGTGGGGGTATGGGGGGTGCTGTCCACTTCCACGGAGGACAACGCCTGCGCAGCGCCCTCGATGCTGGAGATGAGGACGAGATACTGGGTAAGGTCTACGACAGACGGGTTATCGGGCGCCTACCCCCTTACCTGGCATGGGTCAAATCGCATCTAGCGCTGGCGGCGACCGGCACGGCGATTCGTACTGTAACTAACCTGGCTACGCCATATTTGGTGGCGGTAGCGGTAAACAACATGGTAAAAGGCAACTTCAATGGTCTCACCATCGCCGCCTTAGCCTATCTTGGTGCGTCATTGTTGATGTGGGGTGGTCAATATCTGGAAACCATGCAACTGGCCTACGGAGGACAGAAGATCCTGTTGAGAATGCGTAACCAGTTGTTCGACCACCTCCATCAGCTGTCGTTAAGTTTCTTTGACCAGAACAAAGTGGGCAAAATCATGTCCCGCGTGCAAAATGATGTAGACCAGCTACAGACACTGGTCACCCAGGACATCATTAACCTTGCCGCTGACGCTGTCACTCTGGTAGTGATAGCCGTTATCATGATTACGATGAACGCCCGGTTAGCCCTCCTCACGTTAACCGTAGTTCCAGCTCTGCTCATAGTGCTTGTCATATGGCAGAAGTATGCACGCCGTGCCTTCATCAGGGTGCGCCAGGCTATTGCTATGGTTAACGACAATCTTCAGGAAAGCATATCAGGGATCCGAGTGACCCAGAGCCTGTCCCGTGAGGCAGTCAATATACGACAATTTGATGCGGTCAACAAGGCACACCTGGATGCCAATATCGAAGCCGCCAGGCTGCAAGGGTTCATGATGCCAACCACCCAGATACTGACCGATGGTGCCTATGTTCTAGTTCTTATCTTCGGTGGCTTTCAGGTTTTAGCTGGAACAATGACCCCCGGTGTTCTGCTGGCCTTTTTGCTCTATATCCAGCGCTTCTTCGCCCCGGTGATGGAACTAACGATGCTATATACTGAGCTCCAGCGGTCTATGGCTTCTGGAGCCCGCATCTTCGAACTGCTTGATGTCGAACCTGAAATCAAGGATGGTCCCGATGCCATTGAGCTGCCCCCGGTAAAAGGGGAGATCAAGTTTCGGCACGTTAGCTTTGCCTATGAGCCCGGTGAGGAGATACTCCACGATATAGACCTGACAGTCAACCCGGGAGAGACAGTGGCTGTAGCCGGGCGAACCGGGGCTGGTAAAAGCAGCCTGGTGAGTCTCATCGCCCGCTTTTATGAGGTAAGCAAGGGTGAGGTGCTGGTGGATGGTTACAATGTAGCCTCAGTCACCCAGCAGTCATTAAGACGCCAGATAGGTATTGTGCCTCAGGACCCCTACCTTTTCTCCGGCACCATAGAGGATAATATTCGGTATGGCAACATGGAGGCCACTCATGAAGAAGTCGTTGAGGCAGCTAAAGCAGCCGGTGCCCATGACTTCATTACCCGCTTGGAGCATGGCTACGACACGCCAGTGGGGGAAAGGGGTAGCAACCTCAGTGCCGGACAGCGCCAGCTTGTCTGCCTTGCCCGTGCCATCGTGGCTAATCCTGCTATTCTGATACTGGATGAAGCCACCTCCAATGTAGATACCAACACCGAGCGCATTATGCAGGAATCACTTCGCCGCCTGTCACAGGGGCGCACCTGCCTCATCATTGCTCATCGGCTTTCTACCGTGACCAATGCTGACCGCATTGTCGTTCTCGACCATGGCAAAATCGTCGAGACAGGCTCCCATCAGGAACTCATAGCTAAACAAGGGCTCTATTACCAGATGTTCCAGACCCTCAGCAGTGCCCCGGGCCTGCAGCAGCCGGGCGCCCTACCCGTCAGCCAGTAGATTTTAGAGATAGAGTAACCTCACTCCCCCTAAACCCCCTCTCCTTTGGTAAAGGAGAGGGGGAATTTTTAGAAGAGGGGCTAATATGCCCCCCAAGACACTAATTCCCCTTCCCCTTGCCAAGAGGAAGGGGACAAAAAGGGGGATGAGATTTCTAAACGACCCGCTTTGAGCTTCTCCAGCTATATAGTATAATTGATATTGTACGGCAACTTCAGCATCGGAGCGTGGTTAGAAGACCCATGGGTGACATCAAGACTGCTCATGAAATAGCTATGGAAAAGGTGGCAAAGCTGGGCGAGCCTACCGAGGAGGAGCGCCTGAGGTGGAAGTACGTCCCGGAAGGAGAAGCACTGGCCGTCAGATATCTTAAGGAAAACGTTAACCTGGTAGCTGAGCTGAGCCAGTACGAGGAAAAGGTGAGCAAGTATGTTATTGAAGGCGCAGCGGAGATACTAACCAGAAATATCAGCCTGCCAAAGAATGACATAGTCAAGAAAAATAATAGGAAAGCAATGGAGGGCTTAAAACTCCTCAAGAGTGATAAGGTAAGCGTGGAGAACGTCTACAGCAAGATAAGGTATCTCTTTAACCACTATATAGAGCAGGGTGAGCAGCAGAGACGAGAGGCTTACCAGTCACTAAAGACTGAAATGGAAGCCAAGATACAACAGGCATTGCAACAGCAGTTGGGTACATTGATAGGGGTGAAAATAGACGTGGAAAAACAGCCGCTGTTCCAGCAGGAATGGCGAAAGCTCCAGACTCAACTGGACTCACAATACCTTATCCACTTAAATGAATACAAGCGGCAGCTATCAGACATAGAGTAAAAAAATAGTGAGAAAAAGATAGTGATGCCGGTAAATATTTCCAGGCTAAAGAGAAGGCTTGCCAAGACAGTCAACCTCGTACCACTTATCAGGGGGAGGGTTGGAGAGGAAGGACATGGATATTGATAAGCGAATTGAAGATGCCGTTAGGCATACGCAGATATTGAGAGCTCCGAAGCAGAGCCTGTATACCTTCGGCACTACCAATATATACTATTACCTGGTCACTGAACCCGCTTACTCGGAGCTGATAAAAGGCGTCGCTGAGACTGTGGTTAGAGAGGGCAGGGTAATTGCTGAAAGACCAAGAATTGTCACCCCCTATTACCTGTCCCGGCTTGAGGGGTTCGGCCCGGAAGCCAGAAGGTACTTTGAAGCGTTAGTGGAGGAATACGGAGAAAGAGGTATTCATGGTTTGTTTTATACTTATAAGAATGAGCCTAGGGAGCTTAATATTGTCTCGGACAATCTACCCTCGGTGGTGGACAAACTGAATGCCGAGATTGACAAGCGTGATGACCCGCTAACAGCAATCATCAGGGGTGAAGACGAGCTCTGGGATGTATCGCTGATGAAGTTTATTTTCGAAATCACCAGAAGCTCGGTGCCATATAATCTCAGACAACTAGAAAGACGGGGGCTCTTGAGTATAGATGCCAGTGGTACTCCGGTAGACGCCAGAGTAAGAATTGACGAGCTTTTCGATAAGGTTGCCAGGGGTGAGTGTGAGCCTGGCGAACTAAAAGACGAGCTTGAACGCTGGGGCCTATTTGAGGAGTATGAGGACAGGTTTTTTGATATTTTCCGGAAACGGCGATAGAGGGGATTTTATAGGGTGAAGATTTTTCTAGTTGATGCCAGAGACCTCTCCGAGGCATGGTTTCTTTGTCTGGGTAAAACCCTCACTGAAGGGCATGAGTATAAAGTTGAGCGGGGAAGCTACGCCGGTCAGTACCGTAAAGAGCTTGATTATGTGGTGGTCCAGGTAAGACATCCTGGAGCAAGACCTTTAGTACCCGATGTGCCACCGGGTGTGCCACCACCTACCTCTATGGAGTATATAGAGAGCTACCTACCTTACCTGATGACAGCTCATAAAGCCGAGGGGGAGCAGTATACCTACGGACAGTATTTGGAGAAGCAGATTGCCGAGGTAATCAGGATGTATAAGGAGGACGGTTATAATACCAATCAGGCGTTTATGTCGGTAGGTAATGAAGAGTCTATCTATCTCCCCGACCCTCCGTGCCTGAGGGGGATAGATACCAGAATCCGTGATGGCAGGCTACACTTTTTCCTCTATTTCCGGTCCTGGGACCTGTGGGCGGGCTTCCCCTCAAATCTGGCGGCTATTCAACTGTTAAAGGAATATATGGCCAGTGAAATCGGGGTTGAAGACGGTGAACTGATTGCCTCCAGCAAGGGACTGCACCTCTACCAGTATGCCTGGGATTTGGCTCGAGCTACGGCAAGACTAGAGCAGGACCTGCTAGGTGGTAAGGGTCCTCGCCCCGGTATTCAATGACTAATCGTCCCTTCAAGCTAATTACTGGCCTTCTCGTCCGTAGTTCCTTTAGTCTTGACTAATGTGCTAAAATATAAAATGGTCTCCTGGTGGTTAGAGCGGGGTGGCACCACCCGTTCCCATCCCGAACACGGAAGTGAAACGCCCCAGCGCGGAAGATACTGAGGGGGCAACCCCTTGTGGAAAATAAGCCACTGCCAGGAGACTTAATGAGTAGTTTGTCAGGTTGACAAACACTCTTTGCCTCAGCCTTTGACCTTTGGTTATCAGTTGCTTTATAATAATGGGTGACGGTAGTGGAGGGAAGCGGTTCTAAGGAGAAAAGATGCCTAGCCGATTTGAGAAATTTTCCGAGCGGGCTCGCCGAGTCCTCACCTTAGCCCAAGAAGAAGCACAAAGACTTAACCACAACTATATTGGTACCGAGCACATTTTGCTCGGCTTAATCGGTGAAGAGGAAGGGGTGGCGGCTAGGGTTCTCGTCAACCTGGGTATCAGCCTGGCCAAGGTGCGCTCGGCAGTGGAATTTATTATCGGACGTGGTGAGAAAGCTAGTATCGGCGAAATCGGGCTTACCCCTAGAGCTAAGAGGGTCATTGAGCTGGCGATAGACGAAGCACGTCACCTTGGCCATAATTACATCGGTACTGAGCATCTCCTGCTGGGATTGTTGCATGAGGGGGAAGGGGTCGCCGCTGGGGTATTGGACAGTTTTGGTATCACCCTTGAGCAAGTGCGCGCCGAGGTAGTCCGTGTCCTCAGTCAAGGTGCCACCAAGAACAGGCTTGCCCACCCTGCAAACCGTACCCCGCTTCTTGACCAGTTGAGTGTTGACTTGACGGCCGCCGCGGCAGCCGGGAAACTCGACCCGGTTATCGGACGGCATAAGGAGATCGAGCGGGTGATTCAAATCCTCAGCCGTCGAACCAAGAATAATCCCGCCCTCATCGGCGAACCGGGAGTGGGCAAGACGGCGATTGTTGAGGGCCTGGCTCACCGTATTGCTGCCGGCGATGTTCCCGAGACGCTGGAGGGTAAACGGCTGGTAACGCTGGATATCGCCGCTGTGGTCGCCGGGACGAAATACCGGGGCGAATTTGAAGAACGGCTGAAGAAGATCATCAATGAAATAAAAACTGCAGGGAATTGCGTGCTCTTCATTGATGAATTCCACACCATTGTCGGTGCTGGGGCTGCCGAGGGGGCAGTTGACGCGGCTAGTATCCTCAAACCATCGCTGGCCAGAGGAGAATTGCAGTGCATCGGGGCAACTACCCTTGATGATTACCGTAAATATGTGGAGCGAGACCCGGCTCTGGAACGCCGCTTCCAGCCAATCTTGGTGGAGGAGCCTTCTGTAGACCAAACGCTGGAGATTTTGCGCGGGATTAAGGAGCGCTACGAGGCACACCACAAGCTGATAATAAGCGACGAAGCATTGAGTTCCGCCGCCACGTTATCCGCCAGATATATACCGGACCGCTTTCTGCCCGATAAGGCGATTGACGTCATTGACGAGGCGGCGTCACGGGTACGGATAAGACACCACACGATGCCCGACGCCTTAAAAGAAGAGAAACAGGCTGAAGACGGAGTGCGTAAGGAAAAGGAAGCGGCTCTGGCTAGCCAGCGATATGATTATGCAGCAGAATTGCGCCAGCAAGAACTTCAGATTGAGGAGAAAATAAAGCGGCTGAAAGAGGCGTGGCGCGCTGAAATGGAGCAGGCGAAGCCGGTGGTTACTGCTGAAGACATCGCTGAAGTGATTAGCATGTGGACCGGTATTCCAGTAGTGCAACTGGCGGAGAAGGAAACGGAGCGGCTACTTCATATGGAGGAGGCTCTACACAAGCGAATTATTGGTCAGGATGAAGCGATTGACACCGTTGCCAGGGCAGTGAGACGAGCCCGGGCCGGGCTCAAAGACCCCAGGCGTCCTATTGGCAACTTTATCTTTCTTGGCCCGACCGGTGTTGGTAAGACCGAGCTAGTTAGAGCTCTGGCTGAGTTTATGTTTGGCAGTGAGGATACCCTCATCAGGCTCGATATGTCAGAGTACCAGGAGAGGCACACTGTATCCCGAATGGTTGGAGCCCCACCGGGATATATTGGCTACGATGAAGGCGGGCAATTGACCGAGCAAGTGAGACGCAAGTCATATTGTTGCATCCTCCTGGATGAGATTGAAAAAGCCCACCCGGACGTCTTTAATATCCTGTTACAGATATTTGATGATGGTCACCTGACTGATGCCAGGGGACGCCGGGTCGATTTTCGTAACAGCATTATTGTTATGACCAGCAACATTGGTGCTGAGCTTATCAGGAAGAGAAGCACCCTTGGCTTTGCTCCGCAGGGTGATGAAGCCAAGACCGAACAGATGGAATACGAGAAGATGAAGGAAAAGCTGCTCGATGAGGTAAAGAAGGTCTTCAAGCCCGAGTTTCTTAACCGTATTGATGCTATAGTGGTATTCCATGCCCTGACCAAAGAGCATATCCGACAGATAGTTGACCTGATGCTGTCCAACGTCGCCAAGCAACTGGCGGAGAAGGGAATAAAGCTTGAGGTGACCGATGCTGCCAAAGACCTTCTGGGTGAGAAGGGCTACAATGTGGAGTTCGGAGCCCGACCTTTGCGCCGGGTAATTCAAGACAAGGTGGAAGACAGACTTTCTGATAGTTTGCTCCGTGGTCAAATCCGGTCTGGGGATACAGCCGTAGTTGACCGGGAGGGCGATGAGATTGTCGTGAGGGCAGCCGCCGTTGAGGCGTTAGTGGGGGATGATAAATCCTAAGCTATCTATTAAACGGCTCTAAGATTTTGAAATTGTGAGAAGGGCGGGGAAACTAAACTAGGTAGTTCATCCCGCCCTTTTTATGTGATAGAATACACGCTGACGGAAAATATGAAAATATGCTCGAAGCTCAGGGCGACAGGAGGAAAGGAGCTTAGAATTGGCGCAGGAAATTATTGAAGTCCCGATAACTGGTAGGATTATTAGTGTTGAAGTTAAAGTGGGGGATAAGGTTAAGGAGGGGGATGTTATCTGCTATATCGAGTCAATGAAGATGGAGAACCCGATATTAACGCCGGTGACTGGCACCGTTGTTAAGATAGAAGTTTCAGTGGGGCAGGTGGTTGAGACCGGCAAACCGATAGCTATCATTGAATATTAATTACTCATATTTCAGGGCGGACAGAGAGACGTTGATATGGCAGTCTGGCATTCGATAGAGCCAGCACAGGTCATGAAGGAACTGAATACCGACCTCGAGCGCGGTCTAACCCAGGACGAAGTCAGCCGACGACTTGAAAGGTACGGTTACAACGAGCTTAAGAAAGAAGAGAAGGTCTCACCCCTTGCCCTCTTCATCGGTCAGTTCAAAGACATCCTCATCATAATTCTTCTTATCGCTATTGTGCTTTCCGCAGTTATTGGTGAGCTTCTGGACGCCGGCATTATTGCCGCCATAGTTATTTTCTGTGCTATTTTAGGATTTACCCAAGAATACCGAGCTGAGCGAGCCCTTGAAGCACTAAAGAAGATTCTCTCTCCCACCATAACCGTGTTACGAGGAGGCAGGGAAGAAGAAATCCCCTCAAGGCAGCTCGTCCCCGGGGATATATTACTCCTTGAAGCCGGGGATAAAATTCCAGCCGATGCCCGATTAGTCGAAGCTCACTCCTTAATGTGTGATGAGGCACCCCTTACCGGAGAGTCAGTTCCCGTCAGCAAAGAGATAAAGCCACTACCCGAGGATGTGCGTGTCAGCGATCGAAAAAATATGGTCTTCACCGGCACCACGGTTACTTATGGCAGGGGTAAAGCGGTGGTGACGTCAACCGGGATGAATACCGAGTTTGGCAAGATTGCCAGAGAGGTGACGGCGGTAGAGGCTGAGAAGACCCCCCTTGAGAAAAGGACGGAAGAGATCGGCAAGTGGATTGGTATTATAGCCCTATCTCTCTGTGGTCTTATTCTGGTGGTTAGTATTGTCAGGCAGGTCTTTCTAGGGGGCAAGATAGACCTGCCCTTCATAATAACAATGGTGATGTTTGCTGTATCTCTGGCTGTGGCGGCCGTCCCCGAGGCGTTAGCCGCCATTGTCACCGGTGCCCTAGCTATAGGTATGCATCAGATGGCGAAGAAAAACGCTCTGATAAGGAGAATGCCGGCAGTTGAGACTCTCGGCTGTACCACGGTAATATGCTCCGATAAGACAGGTACCCTGACCAAGGGAGAGATGACGGTAAAGAAACTCTTTAACGGGGACAGACTGATAGAGGTTACCGGAGTCGGCTATGCCCCGGTAGGAGAGCTTAAAGGCCCTGAGATAATCAAGCCCACTAATGATTCACCCTTGCGGTTGTTCCTTCTTGGGGGACTCTTATGCAGTGACGCCATTCTACAAGAAAACCAAGGTCAGTGGTCAATTAAGGGTGACCCTACCGAAGGGGCTCTGGTGGTGGTAGCGGCCAAAGCCGGCTTGCATCAAACCGAGGTGAAACTGGAAAACCCGAGGGTAGAGGAGCTTCCCTTCAGTTCCGAGAGAAAGAGAATGACCACCATTCATCAAATGAAGGACGGCAGAAGGATGGCATTTATGAAAGGGGCCCCGGAGGTAGTCTTAGAGAGGTGCTCCCGTATTGCTGAAGACGACGGGGTGAAGGAGCTGGGAGAGATAGAAAAAGCCCGGATTTTAGAGGTCAACCAGGAAATGGCTCAGAAGGCATTGAGGGTGCTTGCCGTCGCCTATAGAGAACTACAAGATGGGATTGCCTGTACTGAAGAAGCTATCGAGAGGGATATGACCTTCCTCGGTCTGGCTGGTATGATAGACCCACCGAGGGAGGAAGCCATTGAAGCTACGAAGGTGTGTCAACAGATACATATCAGACCAATCATGGTTACGGGAGACCATAAACTCACCGCCGTGGCTATAGCCAGGGAGATTGGCATCTATAAAGATGGTGATATGGTCCTTACCGGTGAAGAGCTGGAAAAGATGAGTGATGAGGAATACGAGAATGTTGTAGATAAAGTAACTGTCTATGCCAGGGTATCACCTACGGATAAACTAAGGATAGTCAGGGCATGGAAGAAAAGGGGTGAGGTAGTGGCAATGACTGGCGACGGTGTGAATGATGCCCCGGCACTAAAACAGGCTGATATTGGCGTGGCGATGGGTATAACCGGCACCGATGTTACTAAAGAAGCGGCGGCTATGGTTCTGAGTGATGACAATTTTGCCACCATTGTCAAAGCCATTGAGAGTGGCCGATGGATATACGACAACATTAAGAAATACCTCGCTTACCTCCTTCAGTGCAATATAACCGAGGTGATTGTTATCGGAGGAATAGTTTTAGCGCTGGGGCCCAAATTTTTGCCCCTTCTGCCCGCCGCCATCTTATACATGAACCTGGCCACTGATGGACTCCCTGCTCTTGCCTTAGGCGTTGCGCCGCCTGACCCCGGCATTATGCAGAGACCACCGAGGAACCCGAAGGAAAGTATCTTCGGCTGGGATGTGAAGTCGTTTATATTGCGGGCAATATTAATTGAAGTTCCCTTCTTCTACATTATCTGGTTTCACGGACTTGGCGACATAGTCCATGACCGGACACAGGTATTCTTCCTGTTTATCATCATTGAGCTTGTTGTTGCCCTTAACTGCCGTTCTCTAATATACAGCGTTTTTAAGGCACCGCCGCATAAATGGCTGCTTTTAGCTATTGGCTGGGAGCTTTTATTGATTACGGTATTAGTCCAGATTCCGGCAGTTCGCGACGCCTTCGGCATTCACAAGCCCTCACTCTCTGACCTAGGCATAATTGTCGCTTTTGGTTTGGCTGTCTTCGCCATAATCGAAGCCACGAAGGTCATCTTGAGAAGAAGTGCCCTAGGAAGAAGGCTGACAGGATACAGTGAGTCCACTAGAGGTGATACTTGATGGATTGGGGCTTTGGTTTAACAATGACCGTTATGGGAATGGCGGTAACCTTTGCCACACTCTATCTGTTGGGCTGGGTTATCCGCCTTCTCGTTAAGCTATTCCCCTTCAAAGAAGAAAAAGAGAGCAAAGGTTAGCCCAGATCGGTGCGCCAATAGGTAAAGAAAGGAGTTACCGATGGACGTTTGGCTTGATGCCCTGAAGAGCTTGGCGCAGGGCTTCGCTAACCTCGGCTGGCAAAACATCGTTATGATTGTGCTGGGCTGCGTCCTTCTCTACCTTGGTGCGGGCAGAAAGATTGAGCCTCTTCTACTGATACCAATCGGTTTTGGAGTCGTCCTGGGGAACCTCCCCCTGGCTAGCTTATCCGCATATGACAGAGGCGGCATAATAAACTGGCTCTTCACTGCTGGCATCCTTACCGAGCTATTTCCCTGCCTTCTTTTCATCGGACTTGGTGCCATGATAGACTTTGGTCCGATGCTGGCCAACCCGACGGTGCTTATCTTTGGCGCCGCCGGCCAGTTTGGCATATTTCTGACCCTGCTTGTCGCCCTCGGACTGGGCTTCACCAGGCAGGAAGCAGTCTCCGTCGCCATCATTGGTGCCTGTGATGGTCCCACTGCCATCTACGTAACCTCCAAATATGCCCGTGAATTACTGCCGGCGGTATCAATTGCTGCCTATTCCTATATGTCTCTGGTACCAATTATTCAGCCACCTATTATGAGAGCCCTGACCACCAAAAAAGAACGGGCGATAGTAATGGCTTACGGTGAGAAAAAGGTCTCACAGAGAGTTAAAGTTCTGTTCCCCGTAGTGGCTGGAATAATCACCATACTTATTGCCCCGATGGGTGCCCCGCTGATGGGAATGCTCATGCTCGGGAATTTCATGAAGGAGTCAGGGGTAATCGGCAGGCTGGTGGACGTTTCTCAAGGAACCTTGGTTAACATGGTGACCCTTTTTCTGGGGCTTTCTATTGGTGCCTCTATGCTGGGGGGTAATTTCCTGCCGGGTGGTTTTACCCTTGAGGAGTGGCGTCCCATACTGGTGTTTGTCCTGGGTTTAATCGCCATTTCACTTGATACCGTGACCGGAGTCCTGCTGGGAAAGCTGATGCGCGTGATAACCAGGGGGAAAATTAATCCTTTAATTGGCGCGGCTGGTACCTCGGCTTTTCCAATGTCAGCCAGAGTAGTGCAAAGAGAGGGGCAAAAGGCAAACCCCAGAAGCTTCTTGCTGTGGCACGCTATTGGGGCTAACACCGGGGGGCAGATAGGTTCGGTGATGGCGGCCGCCGTAATGCTGGCAATTATGTCAGGCATGGGCATACCCCCGCTTTCATAGATTTTTATCAACCTCCCTCTTTTTACAAATTTCCCCTTTCCCTTCATGAGGGAAGGGGAATGGGTTACTAAACAATATCAATGTTGCGATACTCCCAAAAATAAGGTAAAGTTAACCTGTGGCTAGAGCGGACAAATCGGAGAGGAAGACTGTTTTCGTCTGCCAGCAGTGCGGGAGGGAGGAGCTAAAATGGCTGGGACGCTGTCCCACCTGCCAGGAGTGGAATAGTTTTATAGAAAAGACCGTAACTCCGCCGACCACTTCCTTTAAGCCTGCCTCCCTCCTCCACCCACCCCAGGAGCTATCCCAGGTTGCCATTGAAACCGCCGACCGGTTTTCGCTCCCCCTGACTGAGTTGAACCGGGTGCTGGGTGGTGGACTGGTACCTGGCTCCCTGATGCTCATTGGTGGCGACCCTGGTATTGGCAAATCGACCCTCCTGCTTCAGGTCTCAGCCTTGGTGGCCAAAGCTCGGGGCAGGGTGGTCTATGTTTCCGGTGAGGAAACACTGCCCCAGATTAAGCTCAGAGCAGAGCGTCTGGGAATAAAGGGCGAGAATCTTTACCTTCTGGCAGAAACCGACCTGGAGACTACCCTGAGCCAGATTGAAGAACTATCACCCAGACTGGTGGTTGTTGACTCGATTCAGTCAGTCTACCTTCCCGAACTGGGTACAGCGCCGGGTAGCATCGCTCAGGTACGGGAGTGTACCATGAGGCTGATGCATTGGGCAAAGCTCAGTGCCGTGCCGGTTTTCGTTGTCGGACATGTCACTAAAGATGGCGCTATTGCCGGTCCCCGGATTCTGGAACACATTGTTGATGTGGTGCTCTACTTTGAGGGTGAGCCTTTTAGCACCTACCGAGTGCTGCGTTGTGTGAAAAACCGCTTCGGCTCCACTAACGAGATAGGTGTCTTTGAGATGAAGGAGCAGGGCCTGATTGAGGTGGATAACCCGTCGCAGGCCTTTCTATCTCAGCGCCCCAGTGAAGCGGTTGGGTCAGCGGTAGTGTCCGTCCTTGAGGGTAGCCGACCCCTGCTGGTGGAGATTCAAGCGCTGACCAATCCTACCAGTTTTGGCCTGCCCCGGCGCACTGCCAATGGCATTGATTTCAACCGTTTGCTGCTGATTACCGCTGTGCTGACCAAGCGAATCGGTCTGAAACTCGGTAATCAAGATATTATGGTCAATGTAACTGGCGGACTTAAGATTGAGGAGCCGGCGGCCGATTTGGGCATTGCCCTGTCCATTGCCTCTAGCTTTCGTGATATGGCTGTTGACCCGGCACTGGTAGCCGTGGGTGAGGTAGGATTGAGCGGCGAGCTAAGAGCTGTCCCTCAGCTAGACAGAAGGGTGAACGAAGCTGCCAGGCTGGGTTTCAAGCGCTGCCTCGTGCCCAAAGCCGGTGCTGGAGTCAGTCCAGCTTCCAGAGACATCCAGCTTATCGCCGTCAGCACCCTGAGGGAAGCGGTGGGGGTGGGGCTGGGAGGAGGGAAGACAAAAGGCGAAGCAGCGCAGAATCTTTGAGGTAATCTAAGACTGCTCCCGCTCATACCTCGCCACTGCCGTGGTCTTTATCCCGCCTCTTTCTTTATATTCTGCCTCAACTGTCATTGATACAGGCTTGAGCAGCGCCACCAAATCTTTCAGGATGCGGTTGACGGCGTGTTCCTGCAGTATGCCTACATTCCGGTAGGAGGTCAGGTAATATTTCAGGGATTTAAGCTCTACCAGAGACCTGTCTGGAATATAGCGGATGGTCAATTGAGCAAAATCAGGTAAGCCCGTCCATGGGCAGACGGCAGTGAACTCCTCGGTCTCATAGACCACCTCGCTAGCCGAGCCGGGATATTCAAAGGGAATGGCTTCCAGCACTGCCACATCTATGGCATCCTCTTTTTGAATATCAAACCGCCTTGAGGCATACTTATCCGTTTCCATTTTGTCTTACCTCCACGCCATCTTCTCACTACGCCCCTAGCTTAGACATTTTAGCATTATTTAAAATTCAAGGCGAATAGCTATGTACCATAAAAATCTAAAGGGGTGAGGTAGATAAAAAGATACCCTCCTTGCCAGTCAGGAGTATTATTGCTATACTAAATGGACTCTAGCGATATAGATTATGAACTACGAGACCATTATAGGCCTTGAGGTACATGCCCACCTTGTTACCAGAAGCAAGCTGTTCTGCCGCTGCAGTGCTGACTATGCCAATGCCCCACCCAATACTCATGTCTGCCCGGTATGCTTGGGCATGCCCGGCGTTCTGCCTGTCATCAACCAGCGGGCGGTGGAGTATACCGTAATGACCGCCCTGGCATTAAACTGCACCATCTCGGAATACACCAGGTTTGACCGTAAGAATTACCCCTACCCTGACCTGATGAAGGGCTACCAGATTTCACAGTCTTACGCTCCTATTGGCTACAATGGTTTTCTCATTATCGACATCGATGGTCAAAAGAAAGAAGTCGGCATAGACAATGTACACCTTGAGGAAGACGTCGCCAAGCTATTACACCGTACTTCCCCGGATGGAGAAGCTTATAGCCTGGTGGATGTCAACCGCTCCGGCATACCGATGATGGAGATTGTATGTAAGCCTGACCTTCGTTCTCCGGAGGAAGCCAGACAATACCTCATCAAGCTGCGCAACATACTCCGCTATCTGGGGGTATCTACAGCCAATATGGAGGAGGGCAGCTTCAGGTGTGATGCCAATATCAGCATCCGCCCTGAAGGTAGCTCAGAATTTTTGGCTAAGGTTGAGGTTAAAAATATGAATAGCTTCAAGGCGGTCTACAGAGCTATGGAGTATGAGGTCAAGCGACAGACAAAAGCTGTCCGGGAAGGTAAGAAGCTTGTTCAGGAGACGAGGGGCTGGGTGGAGGAGAAAGGAATAACTGTTAGCCAGCGTAGTAAAGAATACGCCCAGGACTACCGTTACTTCCCAGAACCTGACCTGCCTCCCTTAATTTTAAGTCGGGAGTGGGTGGAGAAAATAAGGTCAAGACTACCTGAATTGCCCGAGGCCAGGCTCAAACGGTTCATGGATGAATATAGTCTGTCACCCTACGAGGCTAATCTGCTGACGAGTTCTAAAGAAATGGCTGACTATGAGGAAGAATTTGTGAAAAGTTTAGAGCTTAGCCATCTTTCAAAAGCCGAGAAAGCCAGGCTGGGAAGCAACTGGCTTTTAGGCGAGGTTAGTCACATAATGAATGCTAACGACATAGACATCGTTAAATTCAGAGAGCGGGTCGGTCCGGAAAAGCTTGTCAGATTAACTGTCTTGACCACGCAAGGGGTTATCAATACAGCCACGGCAAAATCTATGTTGGTGGAGATGTTTAATACCGGGAAAGACGCTGATACTCTCCTCAGGGAAGGGGAACGCCGTCAAATCAGCAATGCTCAGGAGATTGAACAGGCGGTCAGCCAGGTGCTCACTACCAATACTCAAGCGGTGGCTGATTATAAGGCAGGCAAAGAGCAGGCGCTTAAATTCCTTGTCGGTCAGGTAATGAGGACTACCAAAGGTCGTGCTAATCCAAAGCTGGCCAGCGAAGTAATAAAGAAAAAGCTAGAGGAAATGATATGAAAACATACCTCTTTGTTGCCCAGATTGTGCTGTCGGTAGCCCTGATTCTGGCTATTTTACTGCAGGTTAGGGGTGGGGGGTTAGGGGGCATCTTTGGTCAGGCTGATAGCGTCTATCGGACCAGGCGGGGAGTAGAAAAGACTCTATTTCAACTTACCATCGTCCTGGCGGTTTTATTCATTATTATCGCCTTAATTACCCTCAGAGTTAGTTAGTTCCGGCTTCTCCAGAGGAATACCGAACAGACGAGTGCTGTCACCAACATAAAAGCGGCGGCAATGGTAAAACTGGTGTAGAAGCCAAACCGGTCGATGAGAGAACCCAGTACCGGGGCAAGCACAGCCCCCATTTCCATATTCGAGAAGTAGAAAATACCAAGTATCGAGGAACGGGTGCGCTCTGACGTTCTGCCAATGATATAAGCTTCTGCTGCCGGCGCCCGGATATACATAATCATACCAAGAAAAAGTAGCAGAGCACCGATACCAATACCGTAGGGACCGTAGGGGACATGATTCAAAAGGTAGAGTGCCGGAGCGGTAATAAAGCTGGCTACCAGCACTACCGGTACTCTCCCCAAACGGTCTGAGAGATAGCCACCGAGGGGGCTTGCCCAGAGGCCGGCGGAGTAGATAACGGCCAAAAAGGCGGCGGCGGTCTCCTCGCCTACTTTGAAGTGGTCAACGATGAATAGCGTAATAAAGGATATCACGGAGAAGTTAACCGCCTGGGTAAATACGCTTAGAACCAGAAAAGCAATTAGTTGGCGCCAACGTCCTGGAGAAGAAGGCTTCTCTTCGGGCTGGTCAGTTTTCCTCGGCTGGACTTTTGCCCTGCCTGCCCGCCGGCCCAGAAGGAGATAAAATATTATGCCGAGTACCATCGTGGGAACAGCCAGACCAATGAACGAACCGCGCCATCCCCAGGTTGCAGCGATAGTCGCCGCAACGATTGGTGCCAGGAAGAAACTGGCACTGCCGCCAATCAGGTGGATGCCCAATGCCCGTCCCTGGTTCTCTGGCTCTACCGATGCTGAAATTAGCGGTGAGGCTGCCGGATGGTAGCCACCCCCGGCTAACCCCATCACAGCCAGAGAGATGAGCACCATAGTATAGGCTTGTGAAAGCCCGACCAGTATTCCCGCCACCGCTACACCACAGATGCCGATGGTAATCACCCGGCGGGCGCCGATGCGGTCGGCAACCACCCCTGCCGGTATCTGACCAAAGCCATAGGCTAGGGTAAATGCGGAGACCACCAGCCCCGATTGGGTGTAGTCCAGAGTGAACTCATTACGGATAAACGGCAAAAGCGGTGTTGGTAGCGCAGTCAGCAGGTGATGGGCAAGATGGGCTAACACAAAGAGAGGGAGCAATCCCAGAGAAAGTGAACGACCCCTTAATTTGTTAATAGCAATATCCTTTCAAAATTGTCTCTTTCAAACAAGCATTGCTTGAAATTATAATTGTTTCTCTTTTGAATTACAAACTTCTAAGGTGGAAACTTTTATGGTAGAATTGACTCTAGGAGGATGAACGGCATAAGGAGGTAGACAATGAAGTGCCCGGTTTGCAGAAAGGATGCCAGAGCCCATATCTACCGCTGTGCTAAGTGTGCTGTTTATGTCCACGAAAAATGCTGGCAGAAGCACCTTTCAACGGCTCACAAGGAGAAATGAGTGAAAAAATGGTTAATGGTCATCAGGGCGCCATTCCTACCCCTCTCGGTGGTGCTGGCATTCTTGGGTGCCAGTATTGCCTGGTACGAAGCTAAGAAATTTGGCAGCCCGTTTAGTATCGGCTATGCATTACTCGCTGGCTTCGGGATATTGCTAGCCCATATCAGTGTCGATGTGCTTAATGAGTACGCTGACTACAGGAGCGGGGTGGACCTGGAGACTATCAAAACTCCCTTCAGTGGGGGTAGTGGTGCCCTTCCCTCCGGTCTCATTTCACTAAGGCAGGCATTGTGGCTCGGCCTGGCTTCTTTCATAATAATCATACCTATCGGTGTTTATTTTGTCTTGGCGAAGGGCTGGCTCCTGTTGCCCCTGCTGGTGGCAGCGTCATTGTGCATCTTTCTTTATACCCCTTTCATACTCAAAACGAAATGGCCTGAGTGGGCTCCAGGACTGGGGATGGGGGCACTGCCTGTTATTGGAGCTTATTTTGTCCAGACCGGCAAATATACCTGGCCTCTGGTGATAGCCTCCGTACCCTCCTTCATCCTGGTACACAACCTCCTCCTCTTAAACGAATTTCCCGATGTCGAAGCTGACAGGAAAGCCGGCAGAAAGACCACCCCCATCACGATAGGAAAGTCAAAGGCAAGTATATTCTACTCAGTCCTGACGGGGGTAGTTTATCTGTGGATAATCGGTAGCGTAGTGATAGGGCAGATGCCCAGATTCTCCCTAATCGCCCTGCTAACCATCCCCTTTGCTGTAAAGGCAATTGGGGGTGCCCTTAAGTCCGAAGACATGCGTAAACTTATGCCGGCGATGGCTAGCAATGTTGTGGTCGTTCTCTTAACTCAACTGCTCCTGGGCATTGGCTATATTCTGGCGGGGGTCTTTGAAGCAGGGTAGATAATGGCAGTCGACCTGATTTTACTGCATCCGCCCAGTGTGTATGATTTCCGCCAGAAAACCATTCTTTATGGTCCGGTTAGCGACCTGATTCCTTCATCTCCTGTTTTCGAGATGTATCCCATCGGCTTCACCAGTATTGCAGAGTATCTGGAGCAGGCTGGATATAAGGTGCGTATTGTTAACCTAGCGGTGCGTATGATGAGGGAGAGGAGCTTCAAAGCTGAGGAAATGATAAAGCGCCTCAGGGCACCCGTCTTCGGCATTGATTTACACTGGATGGTACACTGCCACGGGGGAATTGAGATAGCCAAAGTGGTGAAAAAATACCATCCTGACTCAAAATTGGTCCTTGGTGGATTTTCCTCCTCCTATTATTACCAGGAACTACTTGAGTACCCTGAGATAGATTATGTGCTGAGGGGCGACTCAACTGAAGAGCCCCTGCGCCAGCTAATGGACTGCATCAGGGCAAGAAGGGAGCCTGAAACGGTGCCCAACCTTGTCTGGCGAGATAGGCAGGGCAGAAGGCAAGAAAACCCTTTCTCCCACATCCCCTCAGACCTCAGTAATGTTATGGTTCATCACTACGATAACCTTATCCGCTCCGTCATTAGGCACCGTGACCTTGCCAGCTACATCCCCTTTAAGGACTGGCTTCGCTACCCAATCACGGCGGTGCTTCTCTGCCGCGGCTGCACTCGCAACTGTATCATCTGCGGCGGTTCGGCAGCCGCCTTCAAGCACATCCTCCACCGGGAAAGAACCGCCTTTCGGTCTCCAGAATTGGTCGTCAAAAACATCAAGCAGATTGAGCGTTTTAGCCGGGGACCTATTTTCCTTCTGGGCGACCTTTGTGACCCGGGAGGCGACTATGCCTACGAGGTCTTGCACCTGCTCAAGAAGGCTGGAGTGAAAAATCAGCTCATTCTTGAACTATTTTCTCCGGTGTCAGGAGACCTTCTGCGCCAGATGGGCCTCTCCTGCCCCAACTTCTGCCTTGAGATTTCACCCGAATCCCACGACCCCGAAATAAGAAAGATTCTGGGCAGAAACTATTCCAGCGAGGCGCTTGAGCAGACGCTGGGTGATGCTCTTGATGCCGGCTGCGGGCGACTGGATGTCTTCTTCATGATCGGGCTACCGAGGCAGACCCCACAGTCGGTAATGGATACCATTGACTACTGTGGAGAATTGTTAGAGAAATTCAGGGGAGATAAACGGCTTTCCCTCTTCATTGCGCCGCTTTCGCCTTTCCTGGACCCTGGCAGTCTTGCCTTTGAACATCCGGAGCGCTACGGCTACCGCGTCCTGTTTCGGAAACTGGAGGAGCACCGTCAGGCTCTGCTAGCACCAAGCTGGAAATACTCCCTGAACTACGAGACAGAGTGGATGACACGCCACCAGATTGCTGAGACTGCCTATGAAGCCATCCTCCGACTTGTCCGCCTGAAGGCAAAATACGGGGTTATCTCTAAAGAGATGGCAGCGATAGGGGAAAAGCGTATCGAAGCCGCCCGGGAGATGATGCACCGCCTTGATGACATACTGGCTAAGGGCAACCATGAAGAGCTATCTCGATTAAAGGCTGAAATAGACAGGATAAATGCCTTTCCCGTGAGCGAGAAGATACAGCTAGAGTTACCAATCGGGCTGGTTAAGCTCAAGTTCTGGCGTTACCTCTGGCCATGGGTGAAGGGGAAATAGGTCATTCTATCTGGACCCTGCCCACATCACAATCTATTTCCAGATATATCCGGTTCTGGGTGGTCTCAAATTCCTTAGAAATGTAGTAACCGCCTTGCTTCGGGAAGCGACTCCCGTTGATGTCAAAGGCGCTCAAGTCGGTATCTGCCTGAATTCTGGCTGCTACTCCATCGGGAATAGCCACCTTCAAGTTAGCTACATCAGCTTTGATAAAGGCACGAACAGTCTCGGTTGAGGAGGGCATCATCACTTTACAATTGCCCGCATCTATATCCAGTCGAAGCTCGGTTACCTTAAGCTGGGAGAGGTCTAGTTCGTTATCGCTCACTGAGGACTTGATATTAAGGGTCAAAGGTATATTTCTGGTAAGCCTGACCTGCCACCTATTATCCTCCTCATCCCGGAATGGCGAGGCAACCCCCTCTTTGGTCAGGTAAAGTCTGCCCTCACTGTCCTGGCGGTGGAAGTCTACCCTCATGCCTGCATTCCTCACCGGAGAGTCTGCTTCTACGAAGTTTGGCGAGCCGGACGGAAGACTGCTCACCGTCAGGCTTCCCAGGCTGAAATCTATCTCAATTTGAGCCTGTGCCAGACCGTCTAACGGCTCTGAATGGATTCTGGTGCCTGACCCTACCGGTGAAGACAGTCCATATTGCCAGATGGCGATACCGAGGCAGGCAAAGAGCAGTGCCAGAATCAACCCGCTCACCAGCCAGACATTAAAGCGGGCGAGCAGGAAACCGAGTCCGATAATAATGAGCAAAACTGGCCAGAAGTGCCACAGAATTCCCCAGAGAGCCCAAGGGATGACATCCAAGCTCTGGAGGAGAAATACCACTCCCAGAAACAGCAGAAAGATACCCCATATCGGGGCGTAGTATTCTCTTGACTGCTTTTTCTCAGGCATAGCTACTTTCTCCGAGCACCGAATATTAACAGCAGTCCGATAGCGATAAGAATAATAGGCCAGAGGCGCCCCCAATTAAGCCATGAAAAAAGACTATTTAACAAGAGAAGGACACCGAGAACAATGAGGACAATGCCAAGAATATTGAGACTGTGCTCTCTGGTCTTATTCTTTTCTGCTGGAGCACCTTCTTTTTTCTCCAGGGTGGAACATAGCTCCTCGCCAAGCTGGGTGGTAGTTCGCTTGTATTCCTCCACATTTTCCTTAACGACATCCTTGGGTTCCCTAGCCTGTGAACTCTCCAGAGGAACCACGATTGCCATAATGATGTAAGCCAGGATAGCTACCCCGGTGACGAGTACTAATAATAGGGCAATTATCCTGACAATGACGGGGTCTATGTCAAAGTACTTTGCCAGACCGCCGCACACCCCGCATATCAGCCGGTCATCCCGACTTCGATAGAGTCTTCTCTCCATACCACCCTCCAATTTCTAGTAGCGTTGAGCAATTATATCGCCATCCCGTTAAGAATTCAATCGTCTGGCATTTGAGATTGTTTATCAACCCTTCGGGCTTGAGCCCTCTAGGGCGAAGCCTCACCCCCTTTAAACACCCAGAAAAATCTTTGATTTTTCTGGGAACCCCCTTAATCCCTCCTTTCCTTGAGAAGGAGATGGGGAGATATAGAAGAGGGGCTAGCGCCCCTCTTAAACGCCCAAAAAGTAAAGAGAGTGTAAAAACTAGTGTTTATACCTCCACACCGTGCCCTTTGGGGTATCTTCAAGGGCTATACCCAGTTCACGCAGTTTATCTCTTATTTCGTCGGCGAGCTGGAACTGCCTGGCTTCACGGAGACGTTTACGGGTGGAAACCAGAAGCTCAATAAAAGGCTCGGCATCAAGGGCTGGCTTCTCCGGCAATTTGAGAGTCAAGCCCAGGACACCGGCAAGCTCAGATAACGCCTCTTTTGCCCGTTCAACATTAAAACCTTCATCACTCGCTCGGTTAATATCTCTGGCTAAATCAAACAGGGTCGCCATTGCCTGAGCCGTATTGAAATCATCATCCATAGCTTCGATAAATTTGTTCCGGTAGGACTCCAAATCTATTTGGGCGTCTTTTTCTCCTCTGACTTCACTCCGAAACACCTGCCGCAGTCGGTCAGCACCATTTTCCGCCGCCTCAAGCGCTTCTTCAGAATACGTGAGCGGACTGCGGTAGTGGGAGTTGAGGACAAAGATACGGATGGCATCGGCACTATACTTTTGTAGTGCTTCTCTGATTGTTATCAGGTTGCCCAGGGACTTGCTCATCTTCTCCCCACCCAACTGGACCAGCCCGTTGTGCAGCCAGTACTTGACAAACGGTTTCACCCCGGTAAAGCTCTCCGACTGAGCTATCTCGTTCTCGTGGTGAGGGAAGACTAAGTCCTGCCCGCCACCGTGGATGTCAAGAGTATTACCCAGGTACTTCAAAGACATGGCGCTGCACTCAATGTGCCAGCCGGGTCTTCCCTTTCCCCAGGGGCTTTCCCACGATGGTTCGCCCGGCTTGGCTACCTTCCAGAGAAGAAAGTCCATCGGGTGTTCCTTGTCTTCTCCAGGCTCGATGCGGGCGCCAGCTTTCATCTGCTCCAGCGTGCGGTGGGAGAGTTTGCCATAGTCCGAACAGCGCCTGACCCGGAAATAAACGCTTCCCCTCGCTACATAGGCGAAACCTTTATCAATCAACCCCTGTGTGATACTGATGATTTCGGGGATGGTTTCCGTTGCTCTGGGGATATGGTGTGGTCTAAGAATATTCAGGGCGTCCATATCTTCAAAATACCTAATTGTATACTTCTCGGTGAGTTCCTTGACTGAGATGCCAAGCCTGTTGGCGGTAGCAATAATGTTATCTTCAATGTCAGTCACATTCTGCACATGCTTAACCCGGTAGCCACGGAACTCCAGATAGCGCCGGACAACATCGAAGACGACATAGCTCATGGCGTGACCGATGTGGCAATCAGCGTAGGGGTTAATCCCGCAGACATACATCTTTACTTCATCGCCCTGCGGCGAAAACTCTTCTTTTTGTCCAGAAAGGGTGTTATATACTTTCATTACCTATCTCCTGTGAGCAAAGCGACCGCATAGGCAGCTATTCCCTCTCCTCGTCCGATGGAACCTACCCGATTTGACGTGCTGGCTTTCACACTCACCTGGCTAGGAGCAATACCTAGCGTCTGGCTCAGCTTCTCTCGCATCGAGCCAATATAGTCTCCAAGCCTGGGCTTTTCCGCCACAATAGTAGTGTCAATATTTTCGATTAGCCAGCCCTCTTCAGCAAGTTTGTCCTTAACTCTCTTCAGCAGCACCAGGCTGGAAATATCCTTATATTCTGCCTCACCGCTTGGGAAATGGCTACCGATGTCTCCCAGAATGGCGGCACCAAGCAGGGCGTCAATGATAGCGTGGGTCAAGACATCGGCATCACTCCAACCGTCAAGCCCCTTATCAAACGGTATATCTATCCCGCCCAGCACCAGCCGCCGCCCTTCAGTCAGGGGATGAACATCATAGCCAATACCAATGCGCATCTTTTTCACATTTTTTTTCTGCCAAAGAACCTCAGCCAGAGCCAGGTCATCGGGGGTGGTTATTTTAATGTTATCATAAGAACCCATATAGAGCTTGACCTTATAGCCCAAACGCTCCACGGCTTGGGCATCATCGGTCACCTCATACTTCAACCGATGGTAAGCCTCAGCTATTATATCAAATCGAAACACCTGCGGCGTCTGCACCAACCACAGGTTCCGCCGCGGTGGTGTCCCCTGAACGACCTGGTCGTCCCCAACCACCTTGATAGTATCAGTAACCGGGACGGCAGCAATAGCGGCGCCAGTTTCTCTAGCCACCTTAAGCCCCTGTTCTATTAAGTCCTCGGTTAACAAAGGTCGGGCACCATCGTGTATGACCACCCAGCTACAACTACTGAGCCTGTTGAGTCCAGCAACCACTGAATCCTGGCGGCGCTCACCACCGGGGCAGACATCGGTTACCTTAGACCACCCCTCCTGAGCTACCAGTTGCTGCCCCCGCTTCAGGTTTTGCTCACTGACGACAACAACAATCTGGTCAATAGAATTACACAATTGAAAGACATCAACCACCCTGACTAAAACGGGTTTTCCACCAAGCAGGGCGAACATCTTGTCCACCCCACCCATCCGCCGGCTCAGGCCCGCAGCGACAATCACAGCGCCCACCTTTTGCTGTTTGTCCATTTCTTAGGTCCAAACTTACTATTTAGATTAGATTGAGTTTACACGTATTTTGGTCGTTTAGCAACCTTGCCCTCTTTTTGTTCCTTCTCCTTTTAGGTAAAGAAGGACAGGTTACTAAATGACCATACATATGTTATAATTTATGCTGTGAGTGTGGGGATATAGCTCAGTTGGGAGAGCGCTGCGTTCGCATCGCAGAGGTTGGGGGTTCGAATCCCCCTATCTCCACTTGTGGGCATTAACAGGCACAGATACTGCAGTGATCCATGGGGTGGGTGAGATGCGTTAGAACGAGGCTAGGAAATGAATGTTATTTGGATTGTATCGGACACTTTAAGGCGTAACGATATAGGTGCCTACGGCAACCGCCAGATTCACACCCCGTCAATAGATGCTCTGGCGGCGAAATCGGTACGCTTTAACCGTCATTACGCTGCCTCATTCCCCACGATGCCCACCCGGGCCGACTTTATGACCGGCCGCTGGACGCTGTCATTCATGCAGTGGACGCCAATCCCGCCCGGAGAAGTGCTGCTTGCCGAACTGCTTAGAGGTGCCGGTATCAATACCGCCGCGGTAGTCGATACGCCATTCTTTCTGCGCGACGGTATGAACTACGACCGCGGTTTTGTTTCATTCAATGAAATTCCCGGGCATTACTTTGTGGCCAAAAGTGGCGACCCGCTTTACATACCCAACCGGAAATTGCTGGAGAGGCGCCCTCAACACCCGCTGGAGTCCGATTGTTTTGCTCCTCAGACATTCCGCAAGGCAATGGAGTGGTTGGAGCTCAACTACAAAGACAATTTCTTCCTCTACATAGATACCTGGGACCCTCACGAGCCCTGGAATGCCCCCACCTATTACACGGAACTATACTGGCCTGGCTATGATGGTGAGCTGGTGATGCCTTTCTACCAGTACTTGAAAGACGTGCCCGGTTTTACTGAAGATAGACTCAGGAAAGCCCACGCCACCTACTGCGGCGAGATTACGATGGTTGATACCTGGATTGGTAACCTCCTCCGGCAGGTGGAGTATATGGGCTTGATGGAGAATACCGCCATTATCTTGTCCACCGACCACGGTTTCTATTTCGGTGAGCACGGTATCTTCGGTAAAATGGTCTTCGCCAGGGAGGCAGGAGATGAGAGTTCACCACCCCCCGGCATGTACCCGCGCACGCCCGGAGCCTGGGCACGCTCACCATTGTACGAGGAAGTTGCGGCTATCCCCTTGCTTATTTATGTGCCCGGTATTCCTCCTGGAACTTATGATGGTCTGACATCAGCGGTGGACCTGATGCCAACGGTTCTCGAAATCATGGGGCAGGAAATACCCTCCCGGGTCGAAGGCAAATCGCTACTGCCGATGATAAAAGACCCGACCCTACCTGGCCGTGAGCATGTGTTCACTGCCTGTCCATTCATTAACGCCGGTGATACGGACCAGTTGGTTGACCATATCCGGCGAAAGTGTATCACGCCTTCTATGGCGACTGTCACCACTGACGAGTGGTCACTACTCTATGACGTCGAACCAGGCGGGTCAGAATTATACAACCTATCACAAGACCCCAAGCAGGAGAAAAACGTGATATCTCAGCACCGGGACATAGCCCGTGAGCTCCATCAATTACTGGTCAAGTTTATGCGTGAGACCAACGTCCCCAAGCGGTTACTCGAGCCCCGTCTGGAGTTGCGGCTCTAATAAGCATTCACACAAACTTAGAACATGAAACAATGATTGTCAGGTCTTTGAGAACCGCTTCATGCATTGGTGCAGTATACCCTTAATAAAGTCCCAAGCTAGACTTACAAAGCAAGGAGGTCAAGTGCGATGGCTAGTGTGCATGGAATTTCGTGGGGCTGGTTAGCCAAGCAACTGAGAAACAAGTTCTTCCTCGGTATCCTCGTTGTTGTGCCACTAAGTGCCACTGTATGGCTGTTAATCTGGGTTTTCAATAGCCTAGACAAGATCCTTCAGCCCATAATTAAGTCTGTATGGGAACATCCGGTTCCTGGTGTTGGCTTCGGCATTATCATACTACTGGTTTTTCTGGCTGGAATCATAGCCAGCAATATCATCGGGAAGAGGATTATCGCCTTTGGAGAAACACTGTTGGATAAAGTGCCACTAGTCCGGGGGCTTTACCACGGCATCAAACAGGTTCTTGAAGGTTTTGTGTCGCCCGGTGAGTCCGGTTTTATGCAGGTAGTATTCGTGGAGTTTCCCAGAAAAGGCATTCGGTCTATCGGTTTTGTTACCAATAAGCTTGATACCAACTCAGGAGACCGACTTATTACTGTCTTCATACCCACATCGCCTAATCCAACCACGGGCTTTTTAGAAATAGTCAAGGAGGATGAGATTGTCCCCACCAGTCTCACCGTCGAAGATGCCCTGAGGCTGGTGGTATCTGCCGGTACCGTGTCACCGGGAAAGAAGGTATCGCTGAGTAACAGCTAGGGAGCTATTCCCACCGGAAGAATCTTTACAGTGATGATGTTGCCTACAACGAGCCAGCCCGCCATTATTCCAGACTGCCAGGGCTCATCCAGAGGCATCCCATACACTATATTCCTCAACCGTAAAACTGACATCATTGACGGCAACCAAGCTACCGTAGCTTTTGGTGAGATGCTCACATTCAACGATGGCGCTCATATTCAATTTCTACCGCCGGGCAACGCCGATAAGGTCGGTCAGATTATCTATCCTCTCTTTCTTCATAAATTGCTCTATCCCCTCCAGGACGTCAAGCGGAGCCCGGGGGTTGGCAAACCCAGCCGTCCCTACCTGAACGGCGCTGGCGCCAGCCATAATGAACTCTATAGCATCACTGGCGCTCATGATGCCACCACAGCCAATGATAGGTATGTCTACGGCACCAGCCACCTCATAGACCATATATAGCGCCACCGGTTTTATGGCTGGTCCGGATAGCCCTCCGGTGATGTTACCCAGCAGGGGTTTACGCCTAGCAATGTCAATAGCCATACCCTTCAGAGTATTGATTAAGGTTAGGGCATCGGCTCCAGCCCCGGCAACGGCCAGAGCTACCTTGGCTATATCTGAAGTGTTCGGAGTCAATTTGACCAGTATGGGTAAAGAAGTGGCGTTCCTGACGGCGGTGGTCACCTCAGCCGCCGAATCGGGATAAGCGCCAAACTCGGCACCGCCAGCTTTGATGTTAGGGCAGCCGATATTCACTTCCAGTCCACTCACCCCGGCTACGCCTTCAAGCCGACCCGCTAGTCTGGCGTAATCGTTAACGGTTTCACCGGCAATATTAACGATGACCGGTATTTGCCAGCTTGCCCAGACCGGCGCTTTTTCCTTAATCAGGGCATCGACGCCGATATTCTCCAGCCCGATTGAGTTGAGCAAGCCCCAGGCGGTCTCGACCAGCCTCGGCTGAGGGTTACCCTCCCTGGGCTCAAGGGTAGTCCCCTTGCATACCATTGCCCCTAGCTTCTGAATATCAAAAAGGTAGCTGTGCTCGGTGCCGTAGCCAGAGGTGCCAGAAGCAGTCATTACCGGGTTGGCCAGCAACAATCCCCGCGGGTGTTTAGGGGCTAATTGGACTGAAAGATTCACTTCCCTTCCTTGGGCGATGACTTTGTTAAAGGAGCTTTGCCTCTTTCTATGGGAAGATTATAGGCCATATACTCTGGGGTGGCAAGCGAAATCAGTGGATATACTTGACGGCTAGCATGATTCCTAAACCAGCCACAAAAGCACAGAAATGGATTGCTGACCTTCCAAGGTTTGTCGTATGTTTAATTTCGGGGATTAAATCCGCCGCGGCGATATAGATGAAGTTGCCGGCGGCAAAAGGAAGAAGATAAACGATAGAATCCTGCATTGGAGAAGAGAGGAAATAGCCAGTAACACCCCCAACGATTGCGGTAATTGCGGAAATGTAGTTAAAAACCAGGGCTCGCCTTCCGGTGAAGCCACCATACACTAAAACCCCGAAATCACCAAGCTCTTGAGGTATCTCATGGAGCGCTACTGCCAGGGTGGTAACAATGCCTATTGGATAGCTGACAATAAAGCTGGCAGCGATAACCAAACCGTCAACAAAATTGTGCACGCTATCGCTGATTAAAATCAGGTAAGAGAAAGGCTGCACCCGATGAACTGTACCGTGTTCATGTCGCCACCGTAGGAATTGCTCCAGGACGAAGAAAAGGCAGAAACCGAGGAGTAAAAACAAGAAAATGCCCAGGCTGGCTCCCGCCTTCTCAATAGCTTCAGGTATTAGATGCAGAAAAGCGCCACCGACTAAACCTCCGGCAGAAAGTGCTACCAGAAGAAGCAGGGCTTTGTTCAATAATTCCTGTCTCAAGAAGAAGGTCAGGATACCAACAAAGGCAATAATACTGACGATAAAAGTAGCTACCAGTATCTGTATCAAAGTTACCAAACTGGAATCATCCCCCCAACTCACTACACCTGAATGACATTTATCTTGCTTTCTGACACGCCCGGCAGAGGCCAACGAACTCAAGCAGGTGGCTGTCTATTCTGAACCCGCTCTGCCTGGAAAGACTGCGCTCCAGTCTACCAAGATGGTGACTGGTGAAGTCAACAACTATACCACAGTTAGAACAAATCAAGTGGTGGTGGTGCCGCGGGTTGCTAATTGTATAGCTTCGGCAACTACCTCCGGCATGCACCTCACAGATGAGCCCCAGTTCAGCAAGTATGCCGAGGGTGCGGTAAACAGTTACCAGCCCGATATCAGGGTAAACCTGGCGCATCTTCTCATATATAGTGGCTGGAGTAAGATGGTCCTGAGTGGAAACGATGGTGCGGATTATCGCCCGCCGCTGTGGAGTAAGTTTATAGCTATGTTGCCTCAATGCCGCTACCACTTTTCTCTCTGTAAACCTCATTTCAAGCTCTAAATGAAAAATTTTTTCATCTACATCTTACTTAAACCATTCATTACTGTCAAGTGGCGGGGAAGCCCGATAACAAACCCTTGTCTCTACTGTCTTAGATATGTGGCTAGTGAACGAGTCCTGCCAACTCTCTATGCGGCTGGGCTCGGAGTTTGTCTTCTACCGCCTTAACCTTGCTCTCCATGGTAATTTGTTTATCGCGTCGGTCATCAATGCTGATGCTGGTAACCACTCGCTTAACTCCCATGGTGAAGGGTAATTCGTGCATTTCCTGCACTAGCTCCAGTATCCTCTCCAGGGGACCTTCAACCATCGTTGCCATAGGTGTTATCTGGTATTTTATATCCGGAGCCTGTTTCAGCACGTTAACACAGGCGGCAACATAGTGGCTCAAGCTGGCGGTCTCCGTGCCAAAAGGTAGGACCCTTATATCGGCGATAACTGACTCTCTCATATTCTTCACCCCTGCTCTATAATTTATTTTCCTTATCATAGCCCAAAAAGAGGGTTTTGACTATACCAGACAGAGAAGGGCAGAGAGACGGAGCCCCTCTCATAATATTCATCCCCGTCTCCCTCTTAAGGAGAGTGAATAAAGTTGATAAAATAGCATAGATAGGCTACATTGAATATATAGAGGGAATATGATATACTTAGGTACTTCCGGCTTTAGCTATGATGATTGGGTGGGGAACTTCTACCCGATAGGTATGCCCAAGCGGGAGTGGCTTGCCTATTACGCGCGTGAATTTAATACCTGTGAGGTAAATTCAACCTATTATTCTTTCCTCCAATTGTCCAGTATGAAGGCCATGGTCAAAAAAACAAATGAAAATTTCCTGTTTTCTATTAAGGCGCATCAAGAAATGACTCACCAACGGGAAAATAACGAAGCCATTTTTGAGGCTTTCTGCCAGATGTTAGAGCCTGTCATCTCGGCGGGCAAGCTGGGCTGTATCCTGGCTCAGTTCCCGTATAGTTTCCGGCCGAATCGAACCAACTGGGAATACCTCAAAATATTCAGGGAACGGCTCGGCAAGTTACCGGTGGTTGTTGAATTCCGTAATGCTCAGTGGCTGAGGGATGAAGTATTTGACTGGCTTCGGCACCTGAACTTAGGCTTCTGCTGTGTTGATGAGCCGCAACTGCCCAATCTTTTACCACCCCTGGCTGAGGTAACGGGTGAGATAGGTTATGTCCGCTTTCATGGGCGTAATAGTGAAAAGTGGTGGCAACACGAGCACGCTTATGAGCGGTACGATTATAGCTACACACCTCAAGAACTTAGCGAGTGGCTGCCCAGAATTCGGAAGCTGGACAGTGTGGCGGAAAAGACCTTCGTCTTCGCCAACAATCACTGGCGTGGGCAATCAGTCAGTACCATTCGCCAACTTCGCGTGATGCTGGACTAATCACCCGTTCATTTATTGTTCTCTATTTAACAATTTAAGTATAATAGCTTACCTGTCAATATCTAAAACGGAAACGACGCCCACTTAAGCTGGCAGGTGAGCGGGAGGAAGAAGAAGTGGCTACCACCTTTGAACAACTTCGCTCTCGTTTAGAGAGTGAGAAAAAGCGCTTACTTGAGGAATTAACGCAATTAGAAGCTAGTGCCCGTCCTACAGAGGTGAGGCGTGAGGGCAGTCCGTTTGGCAAAAGGGAGGAGGAAGCTACCGAGAGCCTTGAACTGGAGAAGCGGCTAGCCCTAGAGAAGCAGGTGAAAAGTCATCTGGCCGAGATAGAGCATGCTTTACGCAAATTTGACGAAGGAACCTATGGCCTGTGCGATAGTTGTGGTCAACCGATAGGGCAGAACCGATTGGAGGCGCTTCCTCAGGCAAGCTTATGCGTCACGTGTAAGGCAAGGAATGCGAAGGGCAGATTCACGCCAGGCTAATTGGTGGTACGCAGTCTTTTCCCTGACTGCCTTGTTGGTGGTAGCGGTTGACCAGCTCAGCAAGAGATGGATAAGGCTCTATACTGACGGGCAGCCTATTTTTGAGGCAGGATTTTTCCGTATCACCCATATTCAAAATACTGGAGCTGCCTTCGGCTTACTTCAGGGACATTCCTTTTTCCTGAGTATAGTGGACTTTATCGGTATTGTCCTTGTTCTGCTTTTTGTTTTCCTTGTTCCTCGTCGCTTTCCCCTCTTAGATACCAAGCTAGCTAAACTGGCCCTTGGCCTGATTCTTGGTGGCACCGTCGGTAATTTAATCGACCGGCTTCGCTTTGGCTATGTTACTGATTTTATCAGTATCGGTATCTGGCCAGCCTTTAACGTTGCCGATTCTGCCTTAACGGTCGGCGTTATTTTGCTTGCTTGCTCCCTCTTCTGCTCAACCAGAGCGAAAAAACCTTTTCCACCGTCATCCTAGCGTTACTTCTTACTTTTTGCCTTGACCTGCTCAATTATTCGGGGCAAAACCGCCCCTATCTTTTCATTAATAACCACATCGGCATACTGGTCGTGAGGCGTTGGCGTAAGGTTAATGATAACCAGTTTGGCTCCATTTTCTTTGGCGATTAGCGGCATCTGGGCTGCCGGATAGACTACCAGTGACGAACCACACGCTAGCAGTAAATCACAACTGGCGGCTCTCCTTTGGGCTTCATGGGTTTCTTTCTCCGGCATTGGCTGACCAAACTGAATAACGTCTGGCTTCATAATGCCGCCGCACTCCTTACAGGTAGGTACCTTCTCTCCTGCCTCAAGCCTGACCTGGACTTCTTCACTGGGATATTTCCTGCCACAGCCAAGGCAGACAGCCCTTGTCCAGGTGCCGTGTAGTTCGATGACCATTTCCTCAGGAACCCCAGATTTCTGATGCAAACTATCGCCGTCCTGAGTGATGACACAGTCCAGCTTACCCATTTTATAAAGCTCGGCGATGGCAAGATGTCCGGCGTTAGGTTTGGCGGCAGCGATTACCGGCCAGAGCAACCGCTGTCGCTCCCAGTATTTCTCCCGGCTTGCCTGGCTTGTCAGGAATTTCTGATAGGTAAGCTCATTCGGGTCATATCTCTCCCAGATACCCCCGGGACTGCGAAAATCAGGGATGCCTGATTCGGTACTGATGCCCGCACCGGTAAAGACGACAATCCTTTTCGATTGCACAATAATATCCGAAACAGCGTCAATTTTATCCATCCGTCACCTCTATATAAACTATAGCATATTGATTAAATAACCCATAATTGACAGGACCGGTTTACTGCGGTATGCTTTGAGACGCTTACTATAGTCTGTAAATCTCTATTACGGTAGAAAAGAAAGGAGAAGCGTCAGGATGCAAGGTAGAACTGCCATAGCGAAGATTCTGAAGATGGAAGGGGTTGACTTTATCAGCGGTTTCCCCCAGAACCCCGTAATCGAAGCCGGTGCCGAGGAAGGCATCAGACCGATAATGGCGAGGAATGAACGGGTGGGGGTGGGCATAGCCGATGGTTTCACCCGGGCTTCGTTCGGTCAGCGTATCGGTGTCTGCGCCATGCAGTCCGGACCTGGAATTGAAAACGCTTTCTCGGGTGTAGCGCAGGCTTTTAGCGAATCGGTGCCGATTCTAGTCCTGCCCGGTGGACAGCCACGCCGCCGGTTAGTACCGCCGCATTTCATTGCGGTGAAAAACTACCGGGAAATCACCAAGTGGACAGATATGATCTACTTCGCTGACCAGGTGCCTGAGATGATGAGACGCGCCTTTACTTACCTCCGAACGGGGCGCCCAGGTCCGGTATTGCTCGAGGTACCAGGGGATGTAGCCATGGAGGAGTTTGATGATGCTAGGTTCCAGTATAGACCGGTAAAAGGCGTCAAGGCTGAGGGAGACCCTGCCGATGTAAGGGCAGTAGCTAAAGCCCTGATTGCCGCCAAGAATCCAATCATCCGCTCGGGTCAGGGAACCCTCTTTGCCGGTGCCTGGGATGAACTGCGCGAGCTTGCCGAGTTACTACAGATCCCGGTGTTCACCACGATGTGCGGGAAGAGCGCCTTCCCGGAGAATCATCCTCTATCCCTCGGGACCGGCGGACGGACACGACCCAAAATGGTGATGCACTTTCTAAAGAAAGCCGACCTGGTGTTTGCCATCGGCTCCAGCTGTACCAAAGAGGGTTTTACCACTCCTATCCCCGATGACAAGCGTGTCATACAGTCTACCATAGATGAACGGGACATAAACAAAGACTATTCCCTGGAGCACGCCATCATTGGGGATGCCAAGCTAGTGCTGCGACAGCTCATCGAGGAAGTTAAAGCACAGATTGGTCCTGAAGGTAGAAAAGGGGAAAAAGCTGTTGCTAAAGAGATTAAGGCGGTCAAGGATGAGTGGCTGAAAGAGTGGATGCCGAAGCTTACCTCCGATGAGGTCCCCATTAATCCCTACCGGGTCATCTGGGACATGATGCAGGTGTTAGACAGGAGGGAAACAATCATCACCCACGACTCCGGCTATCCGCGAGACCACCTCGTTCCTTTCTGGGAGTGTCTTATACCGGGGGGCTATATCGGTTGGGGAAAGACGACCACGCTGGGTGGTTCCCTGGGCTTTGCCATGGGGGCAAAGCTAGCCAGACCGGATAAGACCGCCGTTGCTTTTATGGGTAACGCCGCCTTTGGTATGGTGGGTATGGACTTCGAGACGGCAGTGAGGGAGAAGATCCCCATCCTGGTCATCGTGGTAAATAATTCGGTACTTTCGGGATATACGAGGTTTCATCCGGTAGCTTCCGAGCGCTATAATCTCAATCGGCAATCGGGAGATTATGCTAAAGTCGCTGAAGGACTGGGGGGCTATGCGGAAAAGGTAGAACAGCCGGGTGATATTATTCCCGCAATAAAAAGGGCAAAGAAAGCCGTGGACTCAGGGCGGGCAGCCCTCATTGAAATTATCACCCGGGAGGAGCTTGCCTGTTCATTATATCAGTAGGTTCATAACTCTCTTACCGGACTTATGGTTTTTATTAACCCCATCCCCCTTTATCCCCCTCCCCTTTTTAAGGGGAAGGGGGAAGTTTTTAAAAGAGGGGGGCGCTTTAGCGCCCCCCTCTAAACACCCGTTGCCCACTTTTCAGGTATTTAGCTAGAGCAAGCTGGATTCGAACTGGAGGGGGAGTCTAAGAGGGGCTAACGCCCCTCTTTTAATTTAACTCCCCCTCTCCTTTTAAGGAGAGGGGGCTAGGGGGGTGAGGTTGATAAATTTCTATGTCGAGCTGACTCATTTTAAGACATACACGATAACATCGCCAACATTGGTGCCGGTGTTGCCGGTTACGATGAGAGATGTGCCAATTTCCCTTAGTAGTGTGTGGCTGTCGTACCGGTCAAGGTATGATTTCACATCTATTCCTTTGCTTTTTGCAGTATCCAGGGAGTTATTATCGACAATGGCGCCAGCCACGTCGGGCAGGAAATCCGAGCCGTCTGTGCCAACACTGGCTAAAGCCCATTCCCCATTATATTCTTTCATCGCCACCATAGATACGGCGGCGTAGTGTTGATTCCGACCTCCCTTGCCCGCTTTATCGGGCAATTTTGGTGTGGTCTCACCGCCGATAAGGACTATGTCATAGCCGGTATATCTTGCGCCCAATATCTCCCCGGCTCTGAGCCGGGCTATCGTAGCGGTGTCGCCTTTCTGCTCGGCAGTAACGATACAAGGAGCGAGCCCCTTTTCCTTCGCCTTTTCTGCCATGGCTTCTAGAGCCAGTCTGTTATCGCCAATGATGTAGTTACGGCAGTTATCCAGAGTTTTGGGAGTCTCTTCTACCTCGCCCCGGCAACCCCTCTTTAAGAGGGTGATGACTCTTTCGGGCACCCTCGATAATAAGTCGTATTTTGCTAACACATTATAGGCATCGGAAAAAGTGGAAGAATCCGGGCATGTTGGACCGGAGGCAATGACACCTAGGTCGTTGCCAATTACATCAGATAGTATCAGAGAGACAACAGTCGCTGGTGAATAGAAACTACCTAACCTTCCGCCCTTCGTCTTAGAGAGGTGTTTTCTTACTGAATTGATTTCATCTATCGGAGCGCCACAGCCTAACAATAGTTCGGTTAATCTCTGCTTGTCTTTTAGGGTTATTCCGTCAGCCGGACAGGGCATCAGGGCGGAACCTCCACCTGAAATTAGACATATCACCAAATCATCTTCATTTATCCAGTAGCGGTCTTTGAGAGCCAGCATCTGTTTTACGCCGTTAAGTCCTCTCTGGTCTGGCACCGGGTGACCGGCCTCTACTATTCTTATTTTGCTTGTCCGGTAACCGCTGCTCCTAGAATTACACGTGACAACACCGGCTGATATATTCTCGGGCGTCAGGATGCTTTCCAGGGTCTCTGCCATAAGGGCTGATGCTTTCCCCCCTCCGATAACAAAGAGCCTGCCCCTGGAGATATCATAAGTATCATCATTTACGGTCAGGGTTTTCCCCGCCGGGTCATAGCTGATGGCGGATTTCATAACCGCTGGAGGGAGCACCCGGGCAATACCGGCTTCAATAATATCCAGAGCTTGCCTTCTTAATTCGGTGGTAGAAAGCTCATGCTTATTTTTAATAATCATTTTCTCCTGAGTTTGCGAACATTTTATCACAATCATACACGACAGACATTTGACAGAGTGTTTGGGGAGAAGACATAATCTATTACTTGAAACATTGGGATAGAAAGGGAAAGTTAATGGTGGCAAGAAGCGGTACCGTTGATGCCGAAAAGCTGACCAATTTTACCATCAGGGCGCTACAGAAGGTGGGCGTCCCGGAAGAGGATGCACGGATAACAGCCAGTATACTGGTAACTACAGACCTCAGGGGCATAGACTCCCACGGCGTTGCCCATCTAGCCTCAATGTACATCAGGGGCATAAGGGAAGGGCGGACTAATCCGAAGCCCAAGACGAAGATTTTCAGCCAGGCTCCAGCTACGGCAATTATGGACGGTGACCAGGGTCTGGGCTTCGTCGTCGGCTACCGGGCAATGATGGAGGCGATGCGCCGGGCGGAGACAACGGGCGCCGGTTTTGTGTCCGTTCGCAACAGTACCCACTTCGGCGCTGGTGGTAACTACGCCATGATGGCTCTATCCCGCGATATGATTGGGATATCTATGACAGTAGGTGGCAAGGGCATGGTCGCCCCGGGGAGCGTCGGTCGGGGGGTCACGATTAACGTGATAAGTATTGCTGCTCCCGCCAAGGAAGAAGCCCCATTCGTCCTTGATATGGCGACAACGGTAGTAGCGGCGGGCAAGATAGAGATAGCCATGCGGGAAGGCAGGACCCTGCCGGAGGGCTGGGCAGTGGACAAGGAAGGGAAGCCAGTAACCGACCCGCGCCGGTACTACCAGGAGGGAAGTGCCTTACTGCCCCTGGGTGGAACGCCGCAGACGGGGGCGTATAAGGGCTTTGGTTTAGCCATCGCGGTGGATATCCTTTGTAGAATCCTTTCCGGCTCGCTGGCCACTACTCAAATGGCAGGCAGTCATTTCTTCGGCGCCCTCCGCATCGATGGTTTTATGCCCGCCGACGAATTCAAGAAAAGAATGGATGAGATGATAAGGGAGTACCGGGCTTTGCCCAGGGCAGCAGGCGTGGACAGAATCTACCTGCCTGGCGAGGTTGAGTATGAAATAGAAAAGCAAAGGCGGAGGGATGGTATTCCACTACATCCTACCATAATCACTTCGCTTAGGGATTTAGCCAAGGAATTGGGCATTGAATACGACCTTTAAGATAAACCAGACAGGAGGGTAAAGCCGATGGCAAGTAAATATAAAGTTGTGGGGTTCGCCAAATTGAAAGGTGGCTCCATGGAAATAGAGCGCCGGGAGCTGGCTCGGTTTAATGTTGACGCTGAAGTAGTGGAAGCTAGATGCCGAACTGAGGACGAGCTAATTGCCGTGGCTAAGGATGCCGATGCCATACTGGGGGGACACCTGCTCACCCGCCGGGTTATCGAGGCGTTACCCAAATGCAAGGTAATCGTCACTTATTCCGTTGGTTTTGATGGAATTGATGTTGATGCTGCCACTGATAATGGCATCATTGTGGTCAATAACCCTGCCTCATACTGGTGCGTTGAGGAGGTCTCCAACCACGCCATCGCCCTGCTTCTTGCCTGTGCTAAGAAGCTGACTTTGTTAAATGACCTGACCAAACAGGGTCGCTGGATGGAGTCCAGACGAGTTCTGTCACCGATGGTGCCGATTCATGGGCAAACTCTGGGGCTGGTAGGCTGTGGCGCCATTGGGCGAATGACGGCCAAGAAAGCGCAATGCTTTGGCATGAGGACGTTAGGCTATGACCCTTACCTGGCTAGACCCCTGGCTGAGGAGTACGGGATAACCCTGATGAGCCTGCCTGAGCTACTAAAGGAATCGGATTTTGTCTCAGTTCACACCCCCTTAAATGCGGAAACATATCATCTGATTGGAGAGAGGGAATTCAAACAGATGAAACCAACCGCCTATCTTATCAACACATCCCGGGGTAGCGTCATCGATGAGGCAGCTCTCATCAAGGCCCTCAGCGAAAAGCGGCTCGCCGGGGCCGGGCTGGATGTTTTTGAAAAGGAGCCCGTTGAACCCGACAATCCCCTGCTTAAGATGGACAATGTTGTGACTCTGCCCCACACCGCTTCCTACTCAGATGCCGCCTTAGACCTGCAACCGGTAAACCCCGCTCAGGAAGTTGCCCGGGTGCTCAGCGGACGGTGGCCCAAGAATGTCATTAATAAAACAGTCAAGCCTAGAGTAAAGCTGGTGAAAGAAGACTAAAACGGAATTGTTATTTTGCTGGCTCTTCAAAGGAGTAGTGAGGCACCAGTCCCCATTTATGTGGCGGCCAGATTGATAACCAGGCTTTACCGATGATGTTCTTCTGTGGTAGTGTCCAGCCATTGCGAGAATCACTGCTACCGGTGCGGTTGTCACCCATGACAAAGTATTGGTTTTCTGGAATTACTCCCCCCCTGAAAGGTTCTGTGGCTGGTCTGGTGACGTAAGGCTCATCTAATGGCAACACCGTGCCATCTTTCTTATGAATATAAACTTTCCCGTCTTTTATCTCAACTGATTCACCGGGTAAGCCGATGATACGCTTGACCCACTCCTCTTCCTCAAAAGGGGAATGGAATATGATGATATCGCCCCTTTCCGGCTGATGAAATTTATAAACGACTTTATTGACTATTAACTGTTGTTTGTGTTCAAGAGTAAGGTCCATGCTGTGACCTTTTACGGCGAATTTCTGGACTACGGCTTGAAGCCCGACGGCAACTACTGCCGCTATGATGAGTATTGTCAGGGTATCACTGAAGAAGGTGTTACGAAAAATAGTTTTCATTGGTTGCCTTTTCGAGTCCAGTTGTAATTATACTCTATTTATTCCCATTCCTACTAACGAGTTAACAAGATTGTCCATCAACCTCACCCTCTTAGATTTTTTAGTAACCCTATCCCCTGTATCCCCTTCCCCTTATTAAGGGGAAAGGGAATTAGTTATATAAGAGAGGCTTTGCCTCTCTTTAACTCTCCCTATATTTTTGAGGTGTTTAAGAGGGGCGTCAGCCCCTTTTCAAAAAGCTTCCCCCTTCCCTTAATAAGGGAAGGGGGTTAGGCGGGTTCCCGGAAAAATCAAAGATTTTTCCGGGTGCCTCAGGGGGATGGGTTGATAAACAAAACTCATTGACTTTTGTTGCACTTTTTTTAAGGGTAGTGCTAGAATGGCGGTAGTATGGACTACATGAAGCAGGCGCTGTCCTTGGCTAAGCTGGCGTTGGGTCAGGTCAGCCCCAACCCGGCGGTGGGAGCGCTGGTGGTTAAAGACGGCAGAGTTGTCGGGCAGGGCTACACACAACCACCGGGCTCCTGGCATGCTGAGGTAATGGCTCTAAAACAGGCGGGGGAAAAGGCCCGGGGGGGCGTGATGTATGTTACTCTGGAGCCGTGCTGCCACTACGGTCGCACTCCACCATGCACTAAGGCAATCATAGAGGCCGGCGTCTCTGAGGTCCATCTGGCGATGCTTGACCCGAATCCTCTGGTCTCAGGAAAGGGGGAAGACGAACTGGAGAAGGAAGGCATTAAGACTTATGTGGGGGAACATGAGGAAGAGGCTAGAGAGATTAACGAAGCCTATATCAAATTTATTACCACTGGAATGCCTTTCGTTACGGCTAAGTTTGCCGTAAGCCTGGATGGGAAGATTGCCACTAAGAGTGGTGACTCTGAGTGGATTAGTGGCAGTGAGGCGAGGAAGTATGTCCATTATCTGCGGTATATCACTGATGCTATTATGGCTGGAGCCAATACCGTTATTACTGATAACCCCCGCCTCACCTGCCGGTGTGCTGGCAAAGGAGGAGAGGCAAAAAAGCAACCACTCCGGGTAATTGTTGATGGCAGGGGGCGGACTTCGGCAATGGCGCACGTATTTAACGAGCCAGGTAAAGCGCTCCTGGCATTGGGCAAGCCGGTCGAACCGGAGAAGAAAAAAGCTTTTAGAGAGGCTGGTGCCGAGGTGTTAGAATTGCCCTCAGAACAGGGGCTGCTAGATTTAGAAAAGTTGCTAAAGGCATTGGGGGAGCGGGGAATTACCAGTGTTTTAGTGGAAGGCGGGGGGATTCTGCTTGGTTCCTTGTTTGACCGTGGGCTGGTAGATAAGGTGATTGCTTTTATCGCCCCGATTATCCTTGGCGGGGCGGAAGCCAAGACGGCGGTTGCTGGTAAAGGGGTTGATAAAGTGGTGGATGCTATCAGACTGGAGCGTATCAGGGTAGAGACGTTTGGTGAAGACTTGATGGTCAGCGGATATGTTAAAAACCGCTGAAAACGATATTGTTCAGTCCGAATTAGGGAGTCTGGATGTTCACCGGGATTATAGAAGAGGTTGGTACGGTTAATTCAGTACGGCCGGGAAGGCTGGTTATTACCGCCAGCAAGGTTCTCCAGGGTTTGGAGCCAGGCGGGAGCATCGCTGTTAACGGAGTATGCCTGACCATAACCGGTCTTGACACCGGTTCCTTTGCTGTTGACATGATGCCAGAGACATTGAAACGGTCTAATCTCGGGCTACTTTCCGCAGGTGATAGAGTTAACCTGGAGCGACCTCTGCCTCTTGGCGGACTTCTGGGGGGACATTTGGTTCAAGGTCATATAGACGCTACCGGAAGAGTAGCCTCTATCAGGTGGGATGGCGAGGCAATGGTGGTTAGATTTGAAGCTCCTCCCGGGGTGATGCGCTATATCGTGGAGAAAGGTTTTATTGCTGTGGATGGGGTTAGTCTAACGGTGGCGGCTAAGGATACCAGCTCGTTTCAGGTCTCTGTTGTTGATTACACCCGCCAGCACACCACTCTGGGTAACCGGCAGGTAGGTGACTCAGTTAATCTGGAGGTGGATATTATTGCCAAGTATGTCGAGCAACTCAGCCAAACTCGCCGCACGGGCATAACCGCTGATTTCTTACAGGAGCACGGCTTCATGGTGAGTTAGTTTGCTTGAAGGAGAGAGGGCAAGTATGGGGTTAGCCACGATTGAACAGGCGATTGAGGATATAAAGGCAGGTAAGTTTGTCATCATCGTTGATGACGAGGACAGGGAAAACGAAGGCGACCTGATTATGGCTGCCGAGAAGGTGACCCCTGAAGCTATCAACTTCATGGCAACCCACGCCAGGGGATTGATTTGTGTGCCGCTTACGGGTAAACGGCTGGATGAGCTGAAGATTCCTATGATGGTGAGCGAAAATACCTCAAAGTACTCCACTGCTTTCACTGTCTCTGTTGAAGCCAAGCACAGAGTGAGCACCGGTATTTCCGCCGCTGACCGGGCAGAAACGGTAAGGGTGCTGATTGACCCAGCCACGAAGCCAGAGGATTTAGCTCGGCCGGGACATATGTTCCCCCTGCGAGCCCGTGATGGTGGTGTTCTGGTGCGGGCGGGGCACACCGAAGCTGTGGTTGACCTAGCGAGGCTGGCGGGACTTTACCCGGCGGGAGTCATCTGCGAGATCATGAATGAAGACGGCACCATGGCGCGGCTACCTCAACTGGAGAAAATGGCTGAGAAGTGGGGGCTTAAGATTGTCAGCGTGGCTGACCTTATTGCTTATCGCCGTCGCCATGAGAAGCTGGTGCACCGGGTTGCCGAGGCCAGGCTCCCCACCAGATATGGCGAGTTCATCGCCATTGCCTATAAGAGCGATATTGACCCTGATGAACACCTCGCTCTGGTTATGGGCGACATATCTACTCGGGAACCAGTGCTAGTCCGTGTCCATAGCGAGTGTCTTACCGGCGACGTGTTTGGCAGTCTGCGTTGTGATTGCGGTGAGCAGGTTGCCCTGGCGATGCAGAGTATCGCTAAAGAAGGACGGGGTGTTTTCCTTTATATGCGGCAGGAAGGTCGGGGCATCGGCTTCCATAACAAGCTTCGTGCCTATGCCCTTCAGGACAAGGGGCTGGATACCGTCGAGGCTAACCTCTCTTTAGGATTTGCTCCCGACCTGCGGGACTATGGTATCGGTGCCCAGATTCTGGTTGACCTAGGCTTGCACGAAATCAGGTTTCTTACCAACAATCCTAAAAAGATAATCGGTTTTGAGGGTTATGGGCTGAGGGTTGTGGAACAGGTACCTATCCTTGCTACTCCCAACCCGCATAACATCAATTATCTGAAGACAAAGAAGAAAAAACTGGGTCACCTTATTGAAATCCCGGATGGTGACGAGAAATAAAGGAGGAAGTTATGAGCCAGATTTTTGAAGGTGTGTTGGTTGGGAAAGGGCTAAAATTTGGGGTGGTTGTCTCCCGTTTCAACGAGTTTATCACTAAGAAACTGCTGGAGGGGGCACAAGATGCTCTCCTTCGCCACGATGTTAGCCAGGAGGATATAGATATCGCCTGGGTGCCGGGCGCCTTCGAGATTCCGCTAGTCGCCAAAAAACTGGCTGAAAGCAAGAAGTATCACGCTATTATCTGTCTTGGCGCGGTGGTTCGTGGGGCAACGCCCCATTTTGAATATGTTGCGGCTGAGGTTAGCAAGGGCATTGCTAAGGTAGGTCTGGAGACAGGAATGCCAGTCATCTATGGCGTAATCACGGCGGATACTCTGGAACAGGCTATTGAGCGGGCAGGGACTAAAGCCGGAAACAGGGGCTTCAATGCTGCGGTTGATGCCATTGAAATGGCTAACCTGCTCAAAAGGATTGACTAGTTACTGACGGGGTGCTGAAAAACACTTTTCCCGCATTGCGACCTAAAACCCTCATAATGAACGTCAACCATTAGCCAAAAGCTCCCGGGGGATTTCTCAGCAGCCTTTAGAGACGATTTAAGGGATACGGATATGATGGGCTTTAGGCAGCAACCTTATAGACTTTGTCTCCCCGCCTTACCCTGTCGCTGACCTTAACGCCAACAGCATCCCCGGCTTTAGCCGACTTGACATCTACGTTGTTAATCTGCATTGACTCAACGGTCAACTCCATATCAGTGGTATGACCCACAATATGGATTCTATCACCCACTTTCAGAGGTGCTGTTAGCTCAATGCCGGCTACCACCGGTCTGGCGAAGAAATCAGACACCCTTCCGATTTCTACCTCTGGCATTTACGCCCCCTCCTTTATCTTTGATTTGTGACCGATACTTTTACATTAGTATACGCTATCGCTCTTCCCTAAATCAAGGTCAGAGGTCATTTGGTAACCCAGTTCCTTCAGGCGGGGCTTGACGGCAGACCGAGGATGGCGTAATAATTGAGCCATAACATGGGCAATATCTCTATAACGATTGACGGTTCCAAAGTTAGCGGGCGTGAGGGCATGACCATTCTGGAGGTTGCCCGGGACAACGGCATATATATTCCCACCCTCTGCCATAGTCCGGTCTTGACTCCTATCGGTGCCTGTCGTGTTTGCGTCGTTGAGGTGGAGGGCTCTGGTACGCTTGTCGGCTCCTGCCACACGCCAATTGCCCAGGGAATGGTTATATATACTCATTCCCCAAAGGTTGTGGAAGCTCGGCGGGCAATAGTGGAACTGTTGCTAGCCAGCCACCCCGATAACTGCCTGGTATGTGACAAAGCGAACCTGTGCGAGTTACGCAAGATTGCGGCTGACCTGGGGGTAGGGCTCCCCCGATTCAGGGCTAAGAAACGCTATTACCCGATAGAAGACACCAACCCCTTTATTGAGAGGGACCTTACCAAGTGCATTCTTTGTGGCAAATGCATAAGAGCCTGCCAGGAACTGTCAGTTGTAGGTGCCATTGATTATGCCTACCGGGGATTTCAGTCCAAACCGGCGACCCTGCTTGACCAGCCTTTGGAAAAATCCTCTTGTGAATTTTGCGGGCTCTGCGTCTCCATGTGCCCTGTGGGGGCGTTATCAGATAGACCGGCCAAGTATAAGTGGAAAACGACGAGAAAGGTTCGTACCATCTGCCCTTATTGTGGCTGCGGCTGTGGAGTTGAGCTTAACGTTCGAGACCAAGAAGTCATTAGCGTGACTCCTGATGGAGAAAACCCGGTTAACCAGGGGCGCCTGTGTGTCAAAGGTCGCTATGGACTCAACTTTATCAATCACCCTGACCGGCTGAAAGCCCCATTAATCAGGAAAAATGGCGAGCTTACGGAAAGCTCCTGGGAAGAAGCGCTGGATTTCGTGGCTCATAAACTGGAGGAAATCAAACAGAAATATGGTAGCGATAGTCTCGCTGGCTTGAGTTCATCCAAGTGCACCAATGAAGAAAACTACCTGATGCAAAAATTTATGCGGGCGGTTATTGGTACCAATAACATAGATAATTGCGCCCGCCTCTGACATGCCCCCACCGTAGCCGGTCTGGCTACAGCCTTCGGTAGCGGAGCGATGACCAACTCTATAGAGGAAATAGAAAGTGCCATTGCCATTCTGGTTATCGGCTCCAACACCACCGAAGAACATCCCATAATAAGCCATCGGATTAAACGGGCGGTCAAGTTAAAGGGAGCAAAGTTAATCATCGCTGACCCGCGAGCCATAACACTGACCAAATTTGCCGACATATGGCTGAGACAAAGACCAGGCACCGATGTCGCCCTTATCAATGGCTTGGTAAATGTAATTATCAATGAAGAACTCTGGGACAAGGAGTTTGTCAGCCAAAGGACCGAAGGCTTTGAGGAACTGAAGGCAGGGATACAGAAATACACCCCGGAGTATGCGGAACGGGTCACCGGCGTTCCAGCCTCTGATATCCGTAAGGCAGCCAGGCTATATGCCCAAGCCGAGAGAGCTTCAATAATCTACGCCATGGGGATTACCCAGCATACCAGCGGTACGGATAATGTGCTTAGTCTGGCCAATCTGGCGATGCTGACCGGGAATGTCGGTAAAGAGGGCACCGGGGTCAACCCTCTGAGAGGTCAGAACAATGTCCAGGGAGCGTGCGATATGGGGGCTTTGCCAAATGTATTTCCGGGATACCAACGGCTGGATGTTGCCTCAGTTAGGGAAAAGTTTGAGAAGGAATGGGGAAGTAAACTACCTGACAAAGCCGGACTCTCGGTAGTGGAAATGCTCCAAGCCGCCAAAGAAGGAAAAGTCAGAGGGATGTATATTATGGGAGAGAACCCGGCACTCAGTGACCCAGATATTACTCATGTCATAGAAGCCCTTGAATCGCTTGATTTTCTCGTCGTCCAGGACATATTCTTGAGTGAGACCGCCAAACTGGCTGATGTAGTACTCCCCGCCGTCAGCTTTGCCGAGAAGGACGGGACATTCACCAACACCGAGAGGCGTGTCCAGAGGGTGAGGAAGGCTATCGAGCCTATCGGGCAGGCAAAGCCTGACTGGCAGATAATCAGCGAGCTAGCTACCAGGATGGGTTATCCCATGGCTTATGAATCACCCAAGCAAATTATGGACGAAATTGCCCGGCTAACGCCCAGCTACGGTGGCATAAGCTACGACCGACTTGAAAATGGGGGATTACAATGGCCATGCCCCGGTCAAGACCATCCCGGGACAAGGTTTCTGCACGAAGACAGGTTTATCAGGGGTCGAGGCAAGTTTACCCCTGTAGAATATATTCCCCCGGCCGAACTGCCAGATAAGGACTACCCCCTGGTACTGACCACGGGGAGGGTTTTATATCACTTCCATACCGGGACAATGACGAGAAGGGTTAGGGGACTTAATGAAATATGTTCTGAAGGCTTTGTTGAGATAAATCCTGACGATGCTGAAAACCTGCGAGTGTTGGATGGCAGCATGGTCAAGATAACATCCAGACGCGGCTCGTTGATAACCAGGGCTAGGGTAACCGAGATGGTGCTACCGGGCACAGTATTTATGCCCTTCCATTTTAAAGAAGCGGCCGCCAATATACTGACTAATCCGGCGCTGGACCCGGTGGCCAAGATACCCGAGCTAAAGGCATGCGCGGTGAAGGTAGAGAAAGCTTAGGATGAAAACCGAGGAAATAGAGCTAAGCAAACTGGATAAAATACTGGCTAATTATAAAGGACAGGAAGGCGCCTTAATCTCAGTGTTGGCTGAGGTCCAAGCTGAATTTGGCTGGATTCCTGCACCAGCTATAGAGGCTATTGCTGACAGGCTAAAGCTATTCCCCAGCCAGGTATATAGCGTTGCCACCTTTTGCCCTTTCCTCTCGACCAAGCCGCCAAGCTCAGGTTCAGCAAGGAGGCTATAGCATGCCAGAGAAGCGAATTGTGTTACGAAATTGCGAGGTAATTGACCCCAAGCGCATAGCCACCTATTTGGATAGAGACGGTTTCAAGGCTTTGAAAAAAGCTAGAGAAGAGATGACCCCGGAAGAAGTACTGGGGGAAGTAAAGGCATCGGGCTTGCAGGAGCGGGGAGGGGATGGTTCTCTCTGCGGATTGAGGTGGGAAGAGGTGAGAAAGGCTCAAGAGAATAAGAAGTATGTTATCGCCTATGCCGATGGGAGAGAGGTTGGAACATCTAAGGATAAGTATATTCTGGAGAGAGACCCCTTCACTCTGATTGAAGCGATGGCTATTGCCGGCTATGCTACAGGCTCAAATAAGGGCTATATCTATCTGTCTACTGAATATCGTCATCTTATTCCTCTCTTGACCAATGCTTTTCAGCAAGCCAAAGAGAAGGGTCTTCTGGCAGACTTTGAAATTGGTCTTCGCCAGGGGTCGGCTCCCTATGTTACTGGTGATGAATCAGCAATTATGGATTCCATTGAGGGTAAGCGCATAGAGGTCGGCTATAGACCCCCATTTACCACAGCTAAAAGCTTATGGAGGGAACCCTCTATTGTCCATAATGTAGAAACCCTGATGAATATACCCCAAATAATCCTTAACGGCGCCCGATGGTTCAGACAGTTGGGCACACAAAAGAGCAAAGGCACCAAGGTCTTCTGGGTGAGCGGGGATGTGAAGAAGCCCGGCGTATATGAACTAGTCTTAGGGAGTCCACTGAGGGAACTAGTCGAAGGACTAGCCCTAGCGGAAAAGGTCAAGGCAGTTCAGGTAGGCGGCGCTATTGGAAGGATTATACCCTATGAAATGATAGATACTCCCCTCGCCTTTGAGGCTGTTCTTGGGGCTGGAGCAGTTAGCGTATTTGATGAAACCAAAGGTATAATAGACATTGTCTACCAGACACTGGAGTTTCTTAGCCGGGAATCCTGCGGTAAATGTACTCCGTGCCGGGAGGGAACCCAGGTAATGCTTGAAATCTTGAAGAAGTTCTCCGGTGAGGAGGGGACAGAGAAAGACATTAAGAACCTACAGGAATTGTCCAAGGTTATGAGGCTTGCTTCCCTATGTAGTTTGGGACAGGCAGTGCCCAATCCGGTAATGGACAGCCTTCGGTATTTTAGAAGCGCCTATGATGACCGGCTAAGAAAAGACATTAAGGCAGGAGCAGTGATATGAAGACAATAACCCAGCAAAAACCCTGGGAAGAGGTTACGCAATTACTGGGTAAATGCCAGGGGGTTTACCTTATCGGGTGTGGTACCTGTGCTACTCTGTGCCGAACTGGTGGTAAATCCGAGGTTCTGGAAATGAAAGCCAAGCTTGAGGAAGCCGGCAAGAAAGTGACCGGATGGATGGTCATCCCCACCGCCTGTGACGAGCTCACACGGGAAGCTTTGCAGGAGAATGCTAATGATATTGATGCTGCCGATTGTATCCTGGTGCTCACCTGTGCCTTTGGAGTACAAACTGTTTCCCTCTATTTGGGGAAGCCCAAGCCTGTTTATCCGGCACTGAACACCTTGTTTGTTGGTAAGGAGGAGAGTCCGGGTTATTTTATCGAGGTTTGTGCCCAGTGCGGTAGTTGCGTCCTGGCACAGACGGCGGGTATATGCCCCCTGGTCAGATGTGCTAAGAGCCTGCTTAACGGGCCCTGCGGTGGTTCGGTAAAGGGCAGGTGCGAACTATCACCAGACATCCCCTGCGCCTGGCAGATGATAATTGAGCGCCTGGAAACTCTGGGGCAGCTGGACCGGCTGGAGGAAATCGCCCCACCCCGCGATTGGAGCACCAGCCACGCCGGGGGACCCAGAAAGATTGCTTTAGAGGGGTAATAATAATGAGGCGGTGGAACAAGTCCCTGCAATCCCTGGCTTACCTGCTGGATGGGGGGAAGGAGGAGGGGAAACACGAATACACCCCCGAGGAAGCCGCATTATTAATGCGGCGAAGGATTCTCATTCGCCTGAAATGGCTGGCTATTCTCGGGGTGATTGTTGCTACCTTGTTAGCGTCAAAGGTTTTCCATATTGGGTTCCCCACCCTCCCGGTCTATATTATCTGTGTCATATTGGCCGGGTATAACCTGATTCTAATTTACCAGGTGCGAAGACTCCGAACTGAGAAGCCCGGCATGATAATCCAGAAATCCCGAACCTATGGCTACATCAACACCATCTTCGACCTATTGGCCCTCACCGCAATTCTTCACTTTACCGGCGGAATAGAAAACCCATTTATCTTCTTCTTCGTATTCCACATTATCATTGCCAGCATAATCCAGCCTTACCGGACGGTATATCTGCTAGCAACTGTAGCAACGCTAATGATAACTTTGCTGGTAGGGCTGGAATATGCCGGAGTGATAGCCCATGTCAATCTAGTAGGCTTTGCTCCTCCGACACTGTATAAAGAGGGGGGTTATATCTTATCGGTTCTTACCGCTTTAGTGGTTATTCTTTATGCTACCACGTATATGACCACAGCTATCTCAGGAGAGCTGAGGAAGAGACAGAGAGAAGTAGTTCAATTAAGAGAGTACCTGCTTCGAGAGAAAACGGGAGAATTAGAGCAAGCTTCAAGGGAGATAGCCAAGCTTGAAGAAGAGAAAAGTCGCTTCCTCCGCTTCCTGGGCATTGCCGCTCATGACCTTAAAGCCCCGCTTACGGCTATCCAAGGTTTCCTGTGGGTTATGCTGGGTGGATATGCCGGGGAAATCACTGCCAAACAGAAGAATATGCTGGAAAGGAGCACCAGAAGGATTAATGAACTCCTGAGTCTAATCAGCGACCTTCTCGATATCCCCCGCATTGAAACCGGGCAGCTTGTTGAAGAGATGAAGGAGATCTCCCTGTGCCAGGTGGTCAAGACCGGGTGCGACGACCTGCGTGACCGGGCAAAGGAAAAGGGACTAAAGCTCAAGGTGGAGTTGCCCGGGTCAGTCCCTAATATTCGTGGCTCAGCCCCTCGTCTCCAGCAGGTGATAACCAATCTGGTGAGCAATGCTATTACCTACACCCCTGAGGGCACAATAACGGTCAGAGTGGAGGAAGAAGACAGGGACATACGGGTTGAAGTCATCGATACCGGGATTGGCATCCCTCCCCAGGACCTGCCCCACATCTTTGAAGACTTTTTCCGTGCCAGTAATGTGGAAACGAAGGGCACAGGCTTAGGGCTATCCATAGCCAGGAGGATTATAGAGGCACATGGAGGGACGATATGGGTTGAGTCCCCTTGCCCCGAGAATAACGTAGGCAGCAAATTTTCCTTCCGCTTACCTAAGTGTGAAATAGAACGGAGGCAACAACAATGAAAGCAGGAACAAATCTGGAGAAGGTCCTGGAAAGTGGGGGGTTCGCCGTTACTGCTGAGGCAGGTCCACCCAAGGGGACTAGCGCTACGGTGATGCTGAGGAGGGGTGAACTACTCCGTAACTGTTGCGATGCCGTCAATGTAACTGATAATCAGACCGCCATCGTTCGTATGTCCAGCTTCGCCGGTTGTCTCCTTCTAAAGCAACAGGGGGTTGACCCAGTTATGCAGATCGTCTGCCGAGACCGCAACAGAATCGCCATTCAAAGCGATGTACTGGGGGCGGTAGCTCTGGGCATCGGCAATATCCTCTGCCTTAGCGGCGACCATCAAAAGTTTGGCAATCACCCCACAGCCAAGAATGTCTTTGATATTGACTCCATCCAGTTAATTCAAACCCTGAAGAAAATGCGGGATGAGAAGAAACTTCTCTGCGGCGAGGATATCTCTGGAGAAGTCCCGCTATTCATTGGCGCTGCGGAGAATCCCTATGCTGACCCCTTTGAGTTCCGAGTAACGAGACTGGCTAAGAAGATAAAAGCAGGAGCTGACTTTATTCAAACCCAGGCAGTCTATGATGTAGCCAAGTTCGCCAGATGGATGGCGATGGTTACCGATAAAGGTCTGGACAAGCAGGTACATATTCTAGCTGGAGTAATACCCATCAGGTCAGCAGGTATGGCTCGCTATATGCGCGACTATGTTTCCGGAGTCAGTGTCCCCGATGAGATAGTCACCAGAATGGAAGAGGCGAGGAATGCCAAAGAGGAGGGAGTGAAAATCGCTCTTGAGATTATTGAGCAACTCAAGGAAATACCCGGAGTGCACGGCATCCATATTATGGCAGTCGGCTGGGAGGACATCGTCCCGGAAATTGTAAAGCAGGCTGGATTATTGCCCAGACCTGTATTATAATTGCAGAGGAGGATAATATGCCAGCGAAGATATTGGTAGTTGATGACGACCCGGACATCTTAGATGCGGTAAGTATGATTCTGGAAACTCAGGGCTATCAGGTGGTTACCGCCCGAGACGGGATAGAAGGTTTAGCTACCCTCAAAGCGGAAAAACCTGACCTGATGATCCTCGACCTGTTGATGCCAAAGCTGGATGGGTTTGGGGTATGTAAAGAGTTGCAAGACCCAAGATGGGCAAAGTTCAAGGATATACCCATTCTAATTCTAACCTCAGTAAGGGAGGAGGCTAGTCGCCGTCGCTACGAGCTGGAGACCGGTCTCGAGCTCGATGTCGATGATTATGTTGAGAAGCCTGTTTCCCCTGATGTTCTGCTGGAGAGGGTGGGCAAGCTTATCAAAAAGAGACAGAAGGTCTGACCTGGGCCATAGGCTCAATACTTGAGGAGAGAAACAATGAAGCAGAAGAAAACCAGAATTTTGCTTGTTGACGATGATATGGACTTTGTGGAGTCAACCAAAACTATCCTAGAGAGTAAGGCTTATGAGGTAATAGTCGCCCGTGAAGGTGATGAGGCATTACGGAAAGCAAGAGAGGAAAAACCTGATTTGATTCTCTTGGATGTGATAATGCCAGTCAAAAATGGGTTCACGGCTGCTGAACAGCTCAAAAAAGACCCTCAACTCAGTAAAATCCCGACCCTCATGTTAACGGGTTTTTCAGCTAAGCGTGCGGGGACAGGGATCCCAGTTAGCCGCGGGTTTACCCTCGACGCTGAAGATTACATTGAAAAGCCAGTTAGCCCTGAAGAGCTGCTAGCTAGAGTGGCGAAGTTTGTGAAAAAGTAGCTCTTTAATATGGGGCAGGCTATATCCCACAGTACCTCAACAATTACCTGAAGCTTGTCGGCACAAGGCGCATTATTGCCTCATAGCGGGGGTAAGTCTATATGATAACAATCAGCGATTACAATCAATATGGAGAAGACCTTGAGAAGTTACTGCTATTGAGGACTTCCCCCCTAGCGGTGAAGATGCTTGAGAAGAAAGAGGAACCCCCCAAAGACGCCTTCAGACCACGGCGAGACCGTGGCTTTCATCTTTCGCAATGTCAGGCTTTCGCCATGTCGCGTCGGCAGAGAATTACTGTAGCCATGCTGAAAGAGGACAACTGGTGCTGGGCCCCGTTAATCAGCTTCGGGCTGGTGGAGCCCGAGGCGACCGAATAGAGAGGGCATCCTGGTGAGCTCTCAATTGGACCCGATAAACTCGTGCGTTTACGCCGTTGTGGATGTAATGTTAACAGGCCGGTACCGGATTAGCCTGCCCTGTGCCGGCGAGCAGCAGCGGGCAATGCCAGGAGAGGACGAACTCATTTTCTCCGTGCCTAAAGATAAGATAGAAGACTTAATCTTGGAGCTCAGGCAATGGGGAAAGAGGGGTGCCGGATATACCTATTCCAGCTTTGAGATGAGGCCTGACTTCCCCCGTCCTGAGTTCTACAAGGAGTTGTTCAGGATATGGGGACTGGATGTAGAGCAATGAAAGACCAGGCGCATCGGCCTCCTCCGGCATGAATTTCGCAGCCGCAAAGTAACCCTAAGCTGTGCTGGTTTGCTGTTTTATCGCGTTTTCAAGCCAGGAGAACCATGCTTCCAGACCTTCGCCCGTCTTAGCGGAAACCGGGAATATTTTAGCCGAAGGGTTTAGACCACTGACTGCTTTAGAGAAGGCGTTAACATTAAAATCAAAGTACGGCAGGACATCGATTTTGTTTACCAGCACCACATCAGCTTCCGTAAACATTAAGGGGTATTTATAAGGTTTGTCATCGCCTTCGGGAACGCTCAAGAGCATTACCTGTTTATGGGCACCGAGGGCAAACTCAGCCGTGCAGATAAGATTACCGACATTTTCGATAAGGAGGAGGTCAATCTGCTCAAGAGCTAGATTATCCAGCGCCTTCCTAATCATATTGGCATCAAGGTGGCAGGCACCAGCGGTATTTATTTGAATTACCGGGACAGCTAGCTTGCTTACCTTATCGGCATCCATTGTCGAAGCAACATCACCCTCAATAACAGCAATACGGGTTTTCCCCTTGAACCTGTTTATGGTTTGTAGGATAAGACTGGTCTTGCCCGCCCCGGGTGAGGACATGATGTTAATCATAAGGATGTGGTGTTTATCTACCAGTTCCCGGTTTGCCTTCGCTTTTTCTTCGTTAGCGCCCAGGATGTCCTCTTTAATAGTCAGTACCTTAATGCTCATCTATTCCGTCTCCTTGCTGTCAATACACCAGGTATCAATCTCGTGTCCATTTACACATCTTCTCCTGTTTTGTTATTGAGCGGTCGGAGCAATCTCCGCTCCCCCGCCAGCCGGGACTAGACAAGTGCGCCTCCCGCGGGTGATACATCATTCGGGTCAAGTGCTTTCTGAACCTTCCTCAACCATATATGGTAATTTGACAAAGCTGGTCCGATTTCATCAATCGGGCCCATTGTGGAGGCGAAGAAGCGGCCATCAAAAGCCCTCTTAGTTTGCTCCCTTTGCCATTCCTGCACGGCTTTTACCGCTTCAGGGTTGAGACGGTCGTACCGGCAGAATATCTCAGTTTTCCCGAGATGCCCATGTTCAACTCCCCAGCCAAAGCCCGCGGCGCCATCATCCACTATCAACCCCTTACTTATCAAGGGCTCCTTTGCCCTGGCAGCCCCTAACATCCATTTGAGCGTCAAGTCTCTTTGGCCCATAACAGGAATTGAATTAAAGACCCCTCCAGCCCGGAACGTCTCTCTAATGGAGGCACTAATTCTTATACACTGGCACAACAGAACCCCTTCAATTTTGGGGTCTTCGACTGGTTTTAAGGACTGCCCGTCAGTTTCACTGATAATTTGCTCCAGCACCCGTTTCTTATAGTCAAAGTCTTCCGGAGAGTTGCCGGCGATGATTACCATAAAGCCAGGCCCCTGCACCAACTTGTTTAGCCGCCCGAAGACTTCCGCCTCTTCTTCATTACAAGTTGTTATATTCGCTGCTACCATTGACATATTGAAACCCATTAGCTCAAAGGCTATTTCACTCTCACCTATCTTTAGCTCCGCCTCATACATTTTCTCTGGTGACGGGAAGCTGAAATATCGTACCATGAAGCCAGGTGGTATCTCACTCAGGGTGTAATTTGGTGATACCCCTGTTATTGGAAATCTTGGGGGTCCTGGCCAGTGATAAAGCTTCATCGCCACTTTTGTAAATACACCCGGTGTTACGCCTGGCGGCACCGCACTGCTAATCAAGCACCTTAAAGACGGTCCTGGCCCGTCACCACAGAACCATTCATCCGAAGACCCCAGCGAACCCAACCTGACTATTTCCCCTTCAGGAGTTACCCATTCTACCGCCAGATGGTTTCGGTCGTCGCCACTGGTGGTCTGGTCCATATGTCCGTGACCCCTGAGGAGCGCCGTGCAGTTAGACCCCGCTCCCTTTATGTTGCAATTCAAGCCCCTCTTGAATAGCTCGGCTTGTAGCTGTGCTGAGATGACATACGGCTCAACCACGGCATACATATTTTTCTCATTGATCTCAATGATGCGGTTCATCCTTCTCAGGTCTAAATAGATAATCCCCTTGGGGAACATCCCCGTCCAGCCGGTACATACCGCTCTGAATTTCAGCTTGAATTTGTTACATAGCTTGACTATCGCTTGAACTTCCGCGGTGTTCTTGGGAAGAATTACCGCGGCGAGCTCAGCCGAATGATACGCCGGCATTATTGCCGGGTCATCACAGATGTACTCCTTTCCCACCACATCTTCGAACGCCTGATAAATGTCCTTGCTTAAAGCCATGGTTCATTGCCCCCTTTCTCAGATTGCCTTTTCTACGAGTTCAACGATATCGTACACCTTCAGGCTGCTGCCGGTTTCCTTGATGGCTTCGCTAAGGTTCTTTTCGCACCAGGGACAGGTGGTAACAATCGCCTCAGCCCCGGTAGACTCAGCTTCTTCGAGCCTTTCTTTGGCGGTCCACAGGGAAAACTCAGGGTTGGACTCATTAACGCCGCCACCGGCCCCGCAGCACCAGGAGTATTCCTTTATCCTGACCATCTCGGTAAGCCTTACACCGGGAATGCTGTTCAGCACATCCCTCGGTGGGTCATAAACGCCATTGGTACCCCGGCGATAGGTCTTGGGCGGGTCGAAGACAAACCGGTGCCCCGGAACCTTTTTCCCCTCCCAGTGAATCCACGGCTCACTCAGCCTGCCGAGGTGGCAGGGGTCATGGTAAGTGACATTCATATTAACTTTCTTGTTCAGCTTGAGTTTGCCCTGTTTAATCAGGCGGGCTATTAACTCGGTGATATGCACGACTTCCCACTCACCCTTGAGGTTGTATTTGTCGTAGAGCACCTTGAAAGCCTGATAGCCGTCGGCACAGCCGGTGACCAATGTTTTTGCCCCTGCTCTTTTTATCATTTCCACGTTCTTTTTTGCCTGATTTAGAAAGTCCTCTTTATAGCCCATCTGATAAGCCCGCCCGCCGCAGCAGGTCTCAGCGTCGCCAGCGATACCGAAGTTGACACCAGCCTTCTGTAATATCTTGGCAATAGCTCTAGCCAGCTTCTGGTAATTCTTGTCGTAGCTCGCCAGACAGCCGACATGATATAAAACAGCCACCTTCTCTTCAGTAGCGTCCTTTAAGTCCAGGCCGGCCGCCCAGTCGCCACGCTTGCCCCTGACGCCGGGCACCATACTACCCTGTTTGCCCAGGCTCCTGATAACTTTATCAAGAGCCGGGTGGGTATGTCCTGTTTCCACAGCTCTGATGCGGAATTCATAGATGGGCTCAAGTACCTCCATATCCATAGCATATTTACAGGATATATCACAGGCACCGCACATCTGACAGTTGTACACAATATCGAGGAGCTTGTCGGAATACTCAATTTTATTCTTCAACATCGCCGCGGCGATGTTTAATCTTCCGCCGCCCGAGTAGGCATGGAAATCATACTTCGATATGCTGGGACACACATTTGCGTACTGAAATCCGGTCACCCTTTGCATGGGTATAAACTTGCAGGCAGAACACCGGCAGCACATCTCCATATCACCTAAGTATTCTTCCAGTCCCATTTTTCGCTCCTTCCTGAATTTATTCACCGGTGAGTTTCTTCGTGTTTAAAAGCACAGTTTCCCCGGATTCATAATATTGTTTGGGTCAAATATCTTCTTAACCTTCGATAAAACAGCAACGGTAGCCGCATCTCTATTAATAATCATCCTTGCGCTTTCACCATAAGGTCTTGAGAAGAAAGCGCCCTTAGCCATTAAGTTCTTGATGGCTGAAGTAGAAAGTTCCTTGATTCGCTCCAGCTCACTTTGGCTTCCGGGAGTATAGAACAGATTAAACTCAACGTGGCAGCTGGTGCCCTGTACTATCGGCTGGAGGTACACACCCATATCCGAAGCAGGGTAGCCAGCTTTATTAGCGAGGTCATTCATGAGGCTAATTTGACCTTCGAGCTTATCATAGATGGTCAAAAAGAATACGTCGTGGCAGGCTCCTTTGTAGCGGAGTTTCCAGTAAGGCTCAGCAGAAGGTCTCTGGACTACTTTCAATAATTCACTGGCTGAAACTCCCCCGACTGCTTTCACCGGTTCCACCCCCAACCGCTGGGTTATTTCCCGGATGTTCTTTATCTGGTAGCTCACCCTATCTTCAGGATAATAGTCATAGCCAGCTATGTTGAAGAAGAGCACCCAGGGGGGTAGAGCATCCTTCAAATCCCGGTAATCCCCGGGCCATTTTTTCGCCGTAATTGCTGCCAGACTGGTATTATTAAGGATAAAGCACTCATTAACCACTCTCAGCCTTACCAGCCAGTGAGTTAGCTCGAGGAGCCTAGCGAGTTCTGAGGAGCCAGCCAGGAAAGGCTCTTCAAGCGTGGGGAGCAACTCACATCTCAACGATGCCCAGGTTACAATGCCCATCGTCCCCTGCGCCCCCTGAATAAGCCGATGCCAGGAAAATGGACCGGGCCCATACGGCGCTTTTTGTGCTCCCCCGGCTGCCCACTGTTCCTCTATTGTCCCCGGTCCGGCTGCCTGCCCGGTTCTAAACTCATCACCAGTCCCGAAGATTACTTCAACACAAGCCAGTGGGTCTGATATATCCCACTGATACTTGGGCATTATTACCGGCTCTCTTTCGAGCATGCTACCGACAACAGTCTTTGACTTCCGTGGTAGTAGGGGCATATTCAGTCTGAGGCCCTCTTTTTCTACCGCTGGTATCAGTTCTCCGAATGTTACCCCCGGCTCAACCATGGCAACCCGGTGATAACGGTCAACCCTGATGATTTTTTTCATTCTACTTAAATCTACGATAACCGCCCCTCCAATGCCGGGAACAGTATCGCCGCGAAAGTGGGGAGGTCCAGAGCTCACCGGCACCAGCGGCGTTAGCGTCTCATTCGCCAGATTCACTATCTTCTGTACTTCTCCAGCATTTGCTGGCTTTACCACACATAACGGCCTCACGCTATTGACAAAACTCACATCCCTGGAGTATTCATCCAAAGTGGCTGGCTCATAGCTTACATTGGCGGTCCCAACGATTTCTACCAGCTTCTCCTTTTCAATCATTTTCTCCCCCTTCGATTGATGACTTTCATAGATTATAACATTAGAACCGTCAATCACAAAGGACGTGTTATACTAGAACTACAAATTTTTGACGGAGTGGAAAGAAAAAGTCAATATGTCTTAGTTACAAAAGGAGGAGGACATGGATTTGTCTCTGACTGAAGAACAGAAGATGTTGCAGCAGCGGGTGCGGGAGTTTGCCAGGAAGGAACTGGAGCCAATAGCCCTGGAGCTGGATGAAAGGGAAGAGTTCCCGAAGGAGGTCTTCAGGAAGGTAGCCCGGCTTGGACTTTCGGGGCTGACCGTTCCCCCCGAGTATGGCGGTAGCGGCTTAGATAAAGTCGGCTACGTCATTGCTATCGAAGAATTGTCACGGGCGTGTCCCTCAACCGGTGGCGTTATTGCCACGCACAATTCTCTGGCTTGCGAATGCCTGCAACACTTCGCCAGTGAGGAACAGAAAAAACGCTACCTGCCGCCACTGGCTAAAGGGGAACAAATAGGAGCCTTTGCTCTGACGGAACCGAATGCCGGCAGCGATGCTGCCGCACTTGAGACCACGGCGGTGAGGGATGGAGACGATTATATACTAAACGGCAATAAGATTTTCATCACCAATGCCAAGGTAGCCAGCACCATAATAGTGTTCGCTACCCTCAACAGGGCACTCGGTTATAGAGGCATCACCGCCTTTATCGTTGAAAAGGGCTTCCCAGGCTATTCCCTCGGGAAAAAATACCTCAAGGCGGGCATGCGGGCATCAACTCAGCACGAGCTTATTTTTCAGGACTGTCGCGTGCCGGCATCCAATCGTCTGGGTGAGGAAGGTCGAGGTTTCCAAATAGCCCTGGGTACCATAGACATGGGAAGAATAGGAATCGCCGCCCAGGCGCTGGGTATTGCTCAGGGTGCTTACGAACTGGCAGTAGCTCACGCCAAGCAGCGCCGGCAGTTCGGTCAATCCCTCGCTGAGTTCCAGGCAATACAGTGGATGCTGGTAGATATGGCAACCAGAATTGATGCCGCACGGCTGTTGACCTACCGGGCAGCCTATCTTATGGACCAGAAGCTACCCTTTACCAAGGAAGCGGCTATGGCGAAGCTTTATGCTTCTGAAACAGCCGTAGAGGTAAGCACCAAAGCCGTACAGATTCTTGGCGGTTATGGTTATATGAGGGATTCTCGTGCCCAGTTGCACTGGCGTGCCGCCAAACTTACCGAAATCTATGAGGGTACCTCTGAGATGCAGCGTTTGGTTATCGCCCGAAGGATACTCCGGGACAGTTGAGAGGGAATTTGGTTCCAACCCAAACTATTTCTTATAAACGCCGTATTCGTAGGCGGCTTCCATCATTGCCCGAAGGTTCTCTATATTTACTTTAGCAACACTGGCACCACCTGCCAGGATATAGCCACCACCCGGGGCACAGGTCTCGATGAGCTTGCGGCAGTATTCCTTCACCTGCTTGGGAGTGCCGGTCATCACTAGTGAAGCAGGTACATTGCCGACAATACAGGAGACATTGCCCAGTATTCTTTTCGCCTCGGCCATATCCGTCTGGTCGAAGTACCAGACGACGGCGCTCCTGGGCGTGTCCGCAATCTGCTTCAGGCGATTGGTATATCTGCCCTCGGCAAATGGCATCGGCACGAGCCCTTCTTCAATCATTGCCATGAATAGCCTCCGCAGTGTTGGCCAGTAGAACGTCTCAAACTGTTTATCGGACATGAACGTATCATCACCCTTGTGCAGGGGCATCATTACTAGGGGGCAATTCGTCATCGGGAAATTCTTGATGGATGTATTAATAGTCAGGTTTAGCCAGAATTCCATAGCCTCGAGCAGCTTTTGCGGCTGACGGTACATGTCCATAACAATACCCCTGGTACCCCGAAGCGTATCAGCAAAGTGGTCGAAAGGGGCTCCAGCCATAATGCCGCCGCCAAACGTGGTAGCGTACCCCCGGGAAATGGCGATGTCCCTAATCTCGGCAACGGCGGCCTGCCACTTCTTGCACTCCTCCGTCAGGCTCATCAAAGTCTCGAAGGTCTTGCGTATCTCGGGGTCTGCCAGAGCGGCAACCCAGGCCGCCCCCTGGAGGAAGCGGAGGGGCGGCAGATTCTTAAAGGACTCAAAGAGACCGGTCGTGCGCGGCAGCATGACCCTGATACTAAAGTCAGAGGGGTCCATCATCAAAAGGTCATACTCGTCGGCATACATGTATTCGCCCTCAACGAACTGGTTCGTCGTCGCATCCACCGGCAGGCCGATACCGGGCAATTTCTGAGTCTTGGAATTAAGGGCCTCCGATATCTTTCCCGACGGGATTAGACCGGGCCCACTAAAAGTATCCATATCTCCGAAGTCGTCCATAAACTTGACCCAGGCATTACGCATCACGTCATAGTCATACATTATCGTGTGGAAGTCCGCCCCGGCGTAGTAGGCTGGGTAAACATGGGCTGGTAGCATCACCGGCACACGGTCGGGCTCCTCCATTTTGATAGCCTTGATGAACCGGGTCACCCTTTCCTTGTAGAGTTTCTCAGCCTCGGGGCTGACAAATTTTACACCCAGTGGGGATAACCAGCGCTTGAACCGCTCCTCCCGTTTTTCCTCCCAGGATAAATCAGCCCATTTCTTACCCGTTCCCATAGGATATTGTCCGCCTCCTTTATAAATTGATTTTGCGAAATGGTACAACTTGCCGCCACTTCCTGTCAATTTACTCTATTAAGCAAGAAGGGGATGGAGAGTTCACCCTCCATCCCCTCTCGCTGTCTGGTTATCGCCACTACGTCGGGACTAGTATCCCATAGACTTCTTCAGCGCCTGGTTTATCCAGATGCTCTTGGTCCAGTCCCATTGGCCGGCTCCGCCCGTCCAGTTGATGCCGTAGTAGTTCTCTACCCAGGGCCACCACATTCTGTACTCATATGGTCGCGGCATGAATACTCCCCAGGCTTGTTGAAGCTCCCATATGGCGTAATCTTTCTTGGCTGCCAACATTTTATCGGGGTCTTTGATGACATACTTGGCAATTTGAGCCTTGAACTCTTTGGTACGCGGGTCGTCAATTTCAGAGACGTTGGCGAAAAACCCCGCACGGGTCATCATATCTTGTTCGACACCAGCCCAGGACCCAAGACCCGGGGCATAAATCATATCCTTATACCCGTGAGACATCCAGGTCCCGAAGAATGCACCACCCTCCAGTACTTCCAGTTCCAGGTCAATATTGACCTTAGCCCAGTATTCTTTGACCAAGGACAATTCATCTGCCGTGGCGGCTGTGCACGTAATTTTGATCTTGAAGCCATTAGGATAACCGGCTTCTGCTAGAAGCTTCTTTGCCTTTTCCGGATTGTAGGTGAAGATCTCCTGAACCTCCGGTGGCTGCTCTTCGAACGGAGTGTACACTTTGGCCCACGATTTACCGGGAGGATAGGGATAACCAATCAGAGCGGCCTGCCCCGCATAGTACTTGTCCACCATCTCCTGCTTGTTGATAGCCATGTTCAGCGCCCGCCTGACTCGGATGTCACTATAAGGCTTCTGTGTTATCCTGCCGGCGGCAATATTGCTGACCATCGCAAATCCTTCTCTAAATTGCAGGGCAGGTACATCCCTCCTCAGTATGGCGGCGTTGTCGCGGTCGACCGCCACCAAAAAGTCGAGCTTACCCGTCCGCAGTGCTGCGATTCGCGTGGAGGTGTCCGGTATAATCTGAAATCTGAAGGTATCGAGATAGGGCCACCTGTAATCCAGCCCTGCCGCGGCGTAGATGGGGTCGCTCTCAAAGTAGTTCGGGTTCTTGGTATAGGTTATTGTACTGCCCGGAATATAGTCAGTCAGTATCCATGGTCCTGTTCCAATGGCTTTTGTCCAGTGGTTCATGTCCCCGCCGGACGTCCATACTTCAGGCGGGCTATAATACATGTTATCACCCATTTCGGGCAACATCAGGCTCTGGGCGTCCGCCGACTGAAACTTGACTTCAACAGTATACTTATCAATCACCCTCCAGGATATTGGCCGATAAGGATTCCCCACAGGATACTCCCCGGCCTGCCAGCACCCTTCGTTGTTGAATTGGTAGTTCCAGTTCCAGATTACATCCTCAGCAGTCAACTCACGGCCCCAGGCGGGTGCCTTATTGTGGAACTTAACCCCACGATGAAGGTGCCAGATGATGGTGGTGTCATCGGGCAACTCCCAGCTTTCAGCCAGTTCGCCCGCACATACCTTCCAGTCACCAAGCCAGCCAAGTTCCCAGTCCGTGTCCCCGGTGCCCTGAGGACCTTTCGTCCAGTCTCCCCCGATTAATTCGTTGCTGGTCAACTGCATATGCCCCACGTTAATAGTCTGAGTGTGGTACGGGTCCCACTGTGAGTAGTCAGCCGTCAGGGCGGTTACCATTGTCCCGCCATACTTCGGCTTTGGCACCATCTTTGTCATGGTCGTTCCGTCCCTCTTCGTCAGCGTCACCTTAATCATTTCTTCCACCGGCGCCGCCTTTTCCTCCTCTTTCACCTCCTCCTCTGCTTTTACTACCGTTGCTTTCCCTACTTCCTTTTCCTTCGCCTCTTCTTTCGGGGCACAGGAGGCTACCACCAGGGATAGTGCCATCAAGCAGCTTACCAGCATCCAGACAACCTTCCTTTTCACTGTCGTTTCACCTCCTCTCTATTTGTGTAGGTTAGTCTAGCCCTGTTCTGGGAATTTGTCAAGTTAGTCGAATTAAGGTTGAACAGAACCAAAATCAGTGCTAAGATGAGGGCTAAAGTAAATACAGCACCATCTCCGGGTTCGAGGGGTATTCTATATTAGGAGGGTATGATGAAAGCCGCGGTCTGTTACGAATTTGGTAAGCCCCTGGTTATAGAAGAGGTAGATTTAGACCCGCCACAGGAAGGTGAAGTGAAAATCCGCATCATTGCCACCGCCATATGTCACAGTGACATCCATTGCATTAAGGGGGAGCTCCCTGGAGGACTGCCCGGTGTTCCGGGTCATGAATCGGCGGGCTATGTGGAAGAGGTGGGGAAAAACGTCACGTCAGTAAGACCCGGTGACCCTGTTATCGTATCGACGGTGACATCAGGCTGTGGACGGTGCTTTTACTGTGCTGTCGGGTTACCCCACCTGTGTGAAAGAAGACAGCCCCTGCCGCCTCACCATCGCAACAAGAGGGGACAACTACTTGCCCCTATGGCTGGCCCAGTGGGTGGCTTTGCCGAGTATACCGTCGTCTCGGAAACCCAGCTAGCAGTAATTCCTGGAGATTTACCCATGGATAGGGCAGCGCTGCTGTCGTGCGGGGTCTTAACGGGGTTTGGGGCGGTGGTCAACCGGGCTCAGGTCAAGCCCCTCAACAGCGTCGTTGTAATGGGAAGCGGGGGAGTTGGACTCAATGCCATACAGGGAGCCGCTCTGGTGGGAGCCTACCCGGTTATTGCCGTGGATATCCTGGATAGTAAGCTGGAGATGGCTAGGTCTTTTGGGGCGACTCATTTGGTAAACTCTGCTAAGGAGAGAGACCCCATCAAGTTGGTCCAGCAGATAACATCCGGCAGGGGGGCTGATTATGTATTTGTTACCGTCGGTAGTGCTGCCGCCCTCCGTCAGGGCTTCCTCATGTCAGCTCAACGGGGAATGACCGTCATCATCGGACTGGTACCGATGAAGGAAAGCATGTCCTTTACGGCTTTTGACTTCGTTATGGGTGAGCGGGTGGTTACCGGCTGCGGGGGAGGGTCGCCCCGGCTGAATATCGATATTCCCAACCTGGTGAGGCTCTACCGCGCTGGGTATCTCAAGCTGGATGAGCTTATCACGGCTCGCTACCCCCTGGAGCGGATTAACGAGGCGATAGCCTCAACGGAAAAGGGGGAGGCACTGCGTAATGTGATAATGTTTTAGTTAATATTCTAGGATATTAGGAGGTTATAGTTATAAATGAAAGCTGCAGTCTGTTACGAATTCGGTAAGCCCCTGGTCATAGAAGAGGTAGATTTAGACCCGCCGAAGAGAGGCGAAGTGAAAGTCCGTGTCGCGGCGACGGCTGTTTGTCATAGCGACATCCATGACATCAAGGGGGAACTGCCCGGGAAATTACCTTTTGTCAGCGGTCATGAAACGGCGGGTTACGTGGATGAGGTGGGAGAGGGCGTCACATCGGTTAAACCTGGGGACCCGGTGGTGGTCTCGCTTCTGAAATCCTGCGGAAGGTGCTTTTTTTGCGTCACCGGACTACCCCACCTATGCGAAGCTAGGATGGCGCCACCAGGAGCACCAGCGCTGCGTACCAGGACGGGACAACCTCTGGTACAGAAGGGAGGAGTGGCTGGCTTTGCCCAGTACGTCTTGGTGAATGAGTCCCAGGTAATGGTAGTCCCCAAGGAGATGCCACTGGACCGTGCGGCTCTTCTAGCCTGTGGCGTCATTACCGGGTTCGGCGCGGTGGTTAATCGCGCTCGGGTCAAGCCTTTCCAGAGCGTCGTTGTAATGGGGGCTGGAGGGGTAGGGATAAACGCTATTCAGGGGGCCGCATATGCGGGGGCTTACCCCGTTATTGCTGTGGACGTCCTGGAGGCGAAAATGAAGACCGCTATGAACTTCGGTGCCACCCATACCGTTAATGCCAGGAGGGATGACGCGGTTGACGTGGTTAAAAAGCTCACAGCAGGAAGAGGGGCGGACTACGTATTTATTACTGTCGGCAGTGTCGCCGCAATACGCCAGGGTATCTCAATGTCAGGCCCGCGTGGAAATACCGTGGTTATAGGACTACCCCCGGTAAAGGATATGCTTTCTATCTCGCCGCTCGAACTAATCGGGGCGGAGAAGACGATAAGCGGCGGCTTTATGGGCTCAACTAATCTGAAAGTAGATATTCCGCGCCTTGTAGCGTTATATCAGTCCGGACGTCTCAAGCTGGATGAGCTTATCACGGCTCGCTATCCCCTGGAGCGGATTAACGAGGCTATTGCCTCAACGGAAAAGGGAGAAGCACTGCGTAATGTGATAGTGTTTTAGTAACAAACCCGGCTAAGTGGATAGGTCAGTCCTTGACCGACTGGATGGGTGATGATGGCACTTTAAAAAGTGGATATGTCTATCCTTTACCGCTGCGTTGGTGCATATCTATCTTCATGCCGTGTCCACGCTGAAGGCGATGACCTCATCTATCGAACCCGCATCGCAGAAGAGCATTACCAGCCGGTCAATGCCCAGGGCCACACCACCACACTCAGGAAGGTGAACTACCGCTTCAAGAAATTGCCGGGGCATGACGAGTTGCCGTCCATATTCCCTGAGGATTTGTTCTATTGCCGCCCGGAAGCGGCTCTCCTGTTCTCGGGCATCTCTAAGCTCGCTGTAGGCGTTGGCCAGCTCCAGTCCGCCGATAAAGACTTCAGCCCGCTCGGCTACTTTAGCGTCACCCGGCTTGAGACGCGCTAGCGCCGCCATAGCCGCAGGATAGTCCGTAAGCACGGTGGGGCGGCTTGGCGTGAAGCTGGGGAGCACTTTATCAATGAGGTCGGTGTCAAATCTTAAAAAGTCGGGCTCAGCAATAGGGTCCCAGCCAGCGGCGTGGAGAAAGGCATCTCTGACCGTAATCCTCGGCCAGGGCAGGCTAATGTCTATATCCTGACCTCCATATTTAACTACGGTATTAAGTCCAAGTTTACCAGCCAGCGTCACCACCAGCTCTTCGATATCCTGAACCATTTGTCTGTAGTTGGCACCGGTGCGGTACCATTCCAGCATGGTGAATTCCGGGTTATGCCACCGGCCCCGCTCAGCTCTACGGAAGCTATGAGTAATCTGAAACAGCCGGTCGTAACCAGCCGCCAGCATTCGTTTCATATGGAGTTCGGGAGACGTGGACAGGAACCAGGCTTCACTCTCAAAAGGCATAATGTGTAGCTCTGGAGCGATAGCGGGCACGCGGATAGGTGTCTCTACCTCGAGAAACCCCTTCTCCTTAAAGAAGGTGCGGGTAAGCTCACAGATTAAGGCTCGGCGCTCCAGATTGAGTTTCAGGCGAATAAGCCTCTGGCGCTCATCTTCTATCATGTTTCACTTCTTGGTGCTGACCCGTTCCACGTATGTTCCGGTACGGGTGTCAACTTTAATAATGTCGCCCGCTTTGACAAAGGCCGGAACTTCAATAGTATAGCCCGTTTCTAGGACGGCTGATTTTGTCTCCGGGGTAATCCTGCCTGTCTTGCTGGTTACTTCACTCTCTATCACCTTAAGCTCAACAAAAATCGGCAGGGTAACATCAATAGGCTTGTCGCCCATCATGAGCGTGGTAACAATCATACCTTCTTTGAGGAAGCCCTGCTTATTCCCGAGTTGCGCCTCATCAATGAGATGCTGCTCGAAGGTCTCGGTATTCATAAACACATAGTGCTCACCCTCCCGGTAGAGGTATTGCTCCTCCACGCTGGTGGTATGAGCCTCTTCAATCTTTTCCCCGGAGTGATAGGTGCGGTCAACGATACTACCATCAATCAGGTTCCTAAGTCTGAGACGGTAGATGGCGCGACCCTTCCCCGGCTTCATAAATTCGGCTTCATCAACATTGTAAGGGACGCCGTTAATCAGTACCTTGATATTCTTGTGTATGTCTTCAATATCCATTCCTACTCCTCTTTAATAATATCCCTATCTAACCCGATTTGCCACCGGAGCGAAGGTCATCTCGTAGAGTCGAGAATAGAGACCACCCCGCGCCAGAAGTTCCTCATGGCGTCCTTCCTCTATAAGCCGCCTCTTATCCAGCACCACGATGCGGTCAGCGTGGCGAACCGTAGACAACCGATGGGCAATGACTACTGCTGTTCTCCCTCTCAATAAGGGTTCCAGAGCTTGCTTTAGGATGAGTTCACTGTGGGAGTCCACATTGGCGATGGCTTCATCCAGCAGTAGAATAGCGGGGTTAGCCAGGAGGGCACGGGCAAAGCTGATAAGCTGGCGCTGCCCCATGCTCAGGTTCTGCCCCCGCTCCTGAAGCCAGGTATCGTACCCCTTTTCCAGCCTCATAATGAAATCGTGAGCCCCAACGGTCTTGGCGACACTGACTATCTCCTCCTCGGTCGCCTCCAGGTTACCGTAGCGTATATTATCACGGATAGTCCCGGAGAAGAGAAACGGGTCCTGCAGCACCAGCCCCAGCTGCCGTCGGTAAGAAGTCTGCTCAATTTCACGCAAGTCATAACCGTCAACCAGGATACGCCCCTTGGTGACATCGTAGAAACGGGCGATGAGGCTCACCATGGTGCTCTTACCTGCCCCGGTCGGTCCTACCAACGCCACGGTCTCTCCCGGTGATATATGCAGGTTAATATCATGAAGAACCTCAAGCCCTGGTTCATAGCTGAAAGAGACGCCCTCAAAGCTAATTTCACCTTTTAGTCGAGGCACCTTCGTGCTCTGGGGGCGGTCAACTATCTCGGGCTTTACATCGAGGAGCTCGAAGATGCGATTAGCCGAGGCTATGGCTCTCTGGAGCTGAGCATATTCATTACTCAGCGACCTAATCGGGTCAAAGAAGCTCTGTATATATAGAGCAAAAGCCACCAGAGCACCCACGAGGAGCGTCCCATTTATCACACTCATCCCACCAAAGAAGATAATCAGTGCCATCGCAATTGCCATTAAAAACTCCACCACCGGCATCATCACCGCTGACAACCGCCCTGCCTTTAGGTTAGCCTCAAAGTGAACCCGGTTGACCTGCTCAAAGCGCTGAAAATTAACCTCCTCCCGTGATAGACTCTGGATAACTCGAACGCCGGAGATGTTTTCCTCTAGAGCGGCGTTAACCGCTGATATGGCTTGCCTCACCCTGATAAAGCACTGACGTGACCTCTTTTGCCACAACACTATGAACACGATAAGCAAAGGTATAACTGATAGAGTGATTAAAGCCAGGTTAAAGTTCATGGCAAACATGGCGACGGCTATGGCTATCAGGGTAACAACCTCACCGGTTACCCAGAAGATTCCCGAATCAAGGAACTCACCCAGTTGTCCCACATCGTTCTGCACCCGGGACATAATACGCCCCACTTCGTTACGGTCAAAGAAACTCACCGAAAGACGCTGCAAGTGGTCAAAAACATCGGTACGCAGGTTAAGCAAGATACCCTGCCCTACAGATGCTTCAGCTCTTATCTGAGTATACAGGGATACCAGGTACAGAAGAGCATTGCCGAGGAAAAACAGCATAATCATGCTGAGACCAGCGAGATTAGCAGCAACAATATAGCGGTTTATCGCTACGCTAATTATGTAGGGATTGGCGACGATGGTAAAGGTATAGAGTAAAGTGGCAGCAATAGTCAGTGGTACCGCTACCTTATAAGGGGCAAAGTATTTAGCCAGACGAGAAACAACGCGTAGGTCATAGGGCTTACTAAAGACAATATCATCGGAACCAGTCAGGCTGCTCAGTCGTCCCCGCCTGGCGCCTTGAGAGTCATGCCCATCGCCACCAGTAAAGACGTCTTCGACCGGTTCCAGAGCAACGGTGGCAGCTATGGGTCCTCCCCAGCCTTCCTCATACTGAAATTGTGAGGCATAGAGTTGCTGATAGAGCCCGTTCCGGGCGATAAGCTCCTGATGCGTACCCCGCTCAACAATACGACCATCCTTGAGTACCAGGATAAGGTCAGCCATCTGTACTGAGCGCAACCGCTGGGCGATAATAAAAGCCGTCCGACCAGCCAGCAGCCTGGACAACTCCCGCTGGATGAAGTACTCGGTCTCGGTATCCACATTTGAGGTAGAATCATCCATAATGATAATGCGTGGGTTAAGCAGTATAGTGCGGGCAATAGCCAGTCTCTGCCTTTGCCCGCCGGAAAGGGTTATGCCCCTCTCCCCCACCCGGGTCTCGTAGCCATCAGGCAGGCTCATAATAAAGTCATGCAGATGGGCTATCTTGGCGGCTTTTATCACTTCCTCCAGCGTAGCATCCGGCCGGCCATAGCTGATATTTTCCCGGATAGTGCCAGAAAAAAGAAAGGTATCCTGATGAACAATGCCTATATGCCGACGCAAAGACGCCAGTGATAGGTCCCTTACATCCATATCATCGATAGTAATGCGACCGGCGGTTACATCATAGAACCGCGGTATAAGATTGGCTATGGTTGATTTACCGCTGCCGCTGGCACCCACCAGAGCTACAATCTGCCCCGGTCTAGCCTCAAAACTTATGTCTTTCAGCGTGGCTCCGTGAGAGTCATAATTAAAGGAAACATTCTCAAAGCGAACTAAGCCCTTTACTTCAAGGGGTTCTATGGCGTCAGGCTTCTCTTCAACGGGTGACGCCTCATCCAGAATTTCGAAGATGCGCTGCCCGGAGGATAATGCCCTTGAGTAGAGAGTCGTCAGCCACCCCAGCATCCTTACCGGCATATTAAGCATGACAACATAAAGCAGAAACTGCGCCAGTTCTCCCTGGGTGAGAACACCTGCAACGACCTGCCTCCCTCCGAACCATAATATTCCTGCCATCGCCAGCATAAGAGCAAAGTCCATAACCGGACTGTTGGAAGCAAGCAGGTTATTTGATTCTATCTCCTGATTGTAAATGACTTCAGCCTGACGGCGGAACTTTTCGCTCTCAAAATGTTCTCGAGCAAAAGCCCGCACCACCCTGGCTCCGACAAGGTTCTCCTGAACGATAGTGCCCAGAACTCCTATGCCCTGCTGTATCTTCATCCACAGTACCCTGAGTTTCCGGTAAATGGCAATGGTTCTGAAGGATATAAAAGGAAGGACACTCAGGCTGATTAGAGCCAGTTGCCAGTTAAGGAAGAAGAGCACGATAGCAATGGCGATTAACAGCACAAAGAAATAGACACCCCGGAGCAAAGCAAAACCGACAAACATGCGCACTCCCTCGACATCAACCGTTGCCCGGGACATTAATTGCCCTGTCTGAGAGCGGTCGTGAAAGGCGTAGCTGAGCCGTTGCAGACGGTTATAAAGGAGATTACGGAGGTCATAGGCTACTCTCTGCGAAATAAACTCAGAGAGGTAGCTCTGCCAGTAGGAAAAGACGCTGCGTAACAGACCAGCGCCGACAATAGCCAGAGCCGTAAAGACAAGGGCACTTGTCCGGCTTGAGCCCAGAGCCAGGTCAATGGCTTGACCGGTAAGGCGGGGTATCAGCATAGACAGCCCGGCTCCGGCAAAAAGACAGAAGTAAGCCACTACCGCCCGTGGCCAGTACTTCCAAAATAATGACGTCATCCTCAAAAAGATACGCATTTTGACAAATACTATATTATCACAAAGGAACCGGCTAATTCCTTTCTGTGGAACCAGAACGGCCAAGCAGGAACTGGACAATATTCATCTTCGGCACACGGCGTACCTCGAAGATGAAGCGGAGCAAAGACGCCACCACCAGACCACGAAGGACGCCGGAAATCGTAAATAGAGTGCGCAACTGATAGCCCAGTACTGGCGGGAGATGGGGAGCTAGGTAGCCGCCAGTTAGAGCACCAAGGCAGGAGGCTACAAGGACGATCGAGTTAAACAGGGCAATATATTTTGTCCGGTTCTCCGGTTCAGAGGCATCATAAACAAAATTAACGATAGCCAGGTTGAATCCGGACCAGGCAAATCCACTCAGTATCTCCGCTCCCATCAGATAATACATATTGGGGCTACCCAACCATACCAGTGGGACGAAGGGAAGAAGGAAAGAAGTGACCCTGATTACCTTTATATTACCTGCCCGGTCAGCGCGGCGCCCCCAGAAAGTCAGGAAAACGAGATTGGCTATGGCATTAAAGGCGATGATGAGCATATAGGTCACATAGTTAAACTTCAGGTCGCGCAGCATATAAACGGCGAAAAAGGGAGCAGCTATATTGGTGGCAAAGTTAACCAGAGCTACGTAAATTATAAATCTGCCCAGGTTTGACGAGCCCAGGTGTCCTACCATATAAAGCAGGCTCTGCCCGCCTTCTTTACCGTAGGAAATAGGAGGTTCATACATCCCGGACAGAAAATATAAAGATAATAGCCGGAATAACATAGCTCCGGCGAAGATTATAGAGAAACCAACGAATACGTTGCCGGTGAAGAGCTGTAGTACCCCACCGGCAATAAGGGAAAATACCAGGCTGATAAAGCCAGCTATCCTCCCCCTGAAGCTGAAATACCTCCCCCTTACCTCTTCGGGCACCAGGTCTGCCATCATGCTGCCCCAGGCCGGGTTAGCTATTGAACTGAGAACCCCGCTGAGAGTAACAAACCCAATCAGCCACCAGACTTTTGGTCCGGGGAACACGTAAGGGATGAGCAGGATAGGGAGCCACATCAAAGCATGCCCAAAAGCCACAGGCAGTATAAAGCCCTTGCGGCTGCCAGCTCTCTGGGACAATTTGGGAGCCGCCAGCTGCGATAGTGCCGTGGTGAAGCTAGGAACGCTTGCCAGCAGGCCGACCTGTGCTGTGGTGGCTTTAAGAGCTAGAGCAAATGGAGTGATGTAGTTCTGGGTTAGCCCCAGCATGGCGGAAAAGGCGGCTGCATCCAGTACGCTCAGCTTTAGACTTTTTCTAACCTTACGTCGCTTTGTTGTGACTTCTTTGACCATTCTCTCCGCTAAATATTACACTAGGCCCACACTCAACAACAAACCAAGACAGGTCTTTTAAGTGGTTTTTTAAGTATAGCAACCTATCCCCTGCCCCCTTCCCTTACTAAGGGAAGGGGGAGAATAGTAAGAGAGGGGACGAAAGCCGCCTCTTTTAAATCTTCCCTCACCCCCTATCTCCTCTCCTTAAAAAGAGAGGGGAAGTTATTTTTAAAGAGGGGCTTACGCCCCTCTCAGAGACCCCATAAATAAAGAGAGTTAAAGAGAGACGAAGCCTCCCTTATATAAAATTAAAATATAAAAATTCCCCTTCCCCTTGGCAAGGGGAAGGGGATTAAGGGGATAGGGTTAGGAATGTTGATAGTAGGTATTCGGCTAGCGGGTGTGGGTGCCGTAGGCGATAGCGGGTAATATCAAATCGCTGGGATATTTGAAATTCATCGCTGCCAGACGCGCCACCTGCCGACCAAGGTCATAGGCTGCCTTCATACATTTTTCGAGGTTTTTTACCTCACCCGGAGCCATGGCGTAAGCGGCGACATAACTGGCGGCAAGCATCCGCCGTGAGACGAAGTAGAAATAGAGGTCCTTTACGGCGTCTATGTTGCCCAGACTGGCAGCGACCACGACGATGCCCCCAACCTTGTTGGCCAAGTTCCTCTCCGGATGGTTCAGCGCAATCGTCCGGTCCATTATCACCTTGCACTGGGCTGCCATGTTGTAGAAGTAAATCGGGGTACCGAAGATAATACCATTGGCTTCTAATAGCTTATCGTATAGTCCCTGCATGTCGTCCTTGATGTGACATACGCCTTTCTTCATACAGCTATTGCAGGCGTCACAGGGCGCTATGGTCTTGCCGGCAACACTAAAAAGCTCTGTCTCAGCCCCCTCATATTGCGCTCCCTTGAGTGCCTCGCCTAACAATATCTCAGTATTCCCCTGTCTTCTTGGACTGCACGAAACAGCCAAAATCTTCATTTCCGTTCTCCTTTCTCTAAAAAGTTTACTTTATGTTCCCCTCGCCTTCTTCTGTAATTCATATAGTTTAGTGAGGGCTTGGAGGGGGGTGAGGGAGTCTATATCCAGCTCTTCCAGTTCCTCCAAGACCGGTGGTTTTTGACCGAAGAAGGTCAGTTGCTGGGCTGGCTCGGGCTTACGGCGGCGACCCTTGACCGATGGTCTGGCTAAGTCTCTACGGCTACCCTCTTCAAGCTCTTCCAGTACCTCATTAGCCCGGTGCACAACCGACCTGGGCAGCCCCGCAAGTTGAGCCACATGAATGCCGTAGCTCTTATCAACACCGCCGGGCACAATCTTGCGCAGAAAGATAACCTCCCCTCCCTCCTCAGTTACTGCCACATTGAAATTCTTCACCCTTGGCAGGAAATTAGCCAGCTCCACCAGCTCGTGATAATGGGTGGCAAAGAGGGTCTTAGCCCCAAGCCTCGGGTTATTATGAATATATTCAGCGACCGCCCGGGCGATGGAGAGCCCGTCGTAGGTGCTGGTGCCCCGACCAATCTCATCAAGGATGATTAACGATTTCGGGGTAGCATTATTCAGGATATTGGCGGTCTCCACCATCTCCATCATAAAGGTGGACTGGCCTGCCGCCAGGTCTTCCCTGGCACCAATTCTGGTAAAGATACGGTCAACCAGACCGATGGTGGCTGAAGCCGCCGGCACAAAACTGCCAATCTGGGCTAAGAGCACAATCAGGGCTACCTGCTTCAAGTAGGTTGACTTCCCGGCCATATTGGGACCGGTAAGGATAACAAGCTGGGCATCATCATTGGACAAATAGGTATCATTGGGCACAAAGCCGCCATCAGCTAGACTCTGCTCGACTACCGGGTGACGCCCCTGACTGATAACTATCTCCTTACCCGTAGTCAGCTTGGGACGAACATAGCTATTGCGCACCGCCACTTCCGCCAGGCTTGAGCAGACGTCTACATTCGCTAAAGCGTTGGCGACGGCTAGAATGCGCTCGCTGGCGGTGGCTACCTGACGGCATACCCGATGAAAGAGGCTGGTCTCAAGCTCGCTAATCCTGTCCCGGGCGTTTAGAATCAGAGACTCATACTCTTTTAACTCGGGGGTGAAGAAGCGTTCACCACCCACCAGTGTCTGCTTCCTGATATAGTGCTCAGGCACCTGCGGCAGATTGGGTTTAGATACCTCAATATAGTAGCCAAAGACCCTATTATAGCCGACCTTTAAGGATTTAATCCCGGTCTTTTCCTGCTCCTGCCGTTCCAGATTAGCCAGGTATTGCTTGGCGTTCTGAGATACTAACCTGAGCTTGTCCAGCTCCTCATCGAAACCCTTCCTGATGACATTGCCCTCACTCAGGCTCGAAGACGGTTCGTCAGCGAGCGCCTCGCCAATCAACTCAACAACATCCTGGCGTGGTTTAAGCTCCTCCTTTAACCAGTTTATCGGGCTATTACTGCTACCACCCTCAAATACTTCTACCAGCTTAGGTATCACCTCCAGCCCGCGCTTCAAGGCGACCAGCTCGCGGGGGGTAACAATCCCGCTCCTTACCCGGTTAATCAGCCGTTCAAGGTCAGCCGTCTTACTCAGCAAAGAGATGGTCTGATTACGGGGCAGGGTGTTATTGTAGAACCATTCAATGGCGTCCTGTCTCTTGACCAGTTCTGTTATGTCAAGCAGAGGCTGGCTCAGCCACTTCTTTAATAGTCGGCTCCCCATAGCCGTCTTGGTCAGGTCAATAACCCCCAGCAGTGAGCCGCCAGTTGTCCCGGTCCGACTGCTACGAAAAAGCTCCAGGTTGTTCTGGGTCTCTATATCCAGCGCCATAAATGAACTGGTAGAGTAAGTAGAAAGTCTGGTCAGTTGTCCCAGCGCTCCTTTCTGCGTCTCCTGAATGTAGCGGATAATAGCGCCGGCGGCTCTTATTGCCAGCGGCAGATTGGCGCAGCCATAGCCGTCAAGGGTAGCCACCCTGAAATGCTCAAGCAGTGTTTGACGGGCAATCTCCAGCTCAAACCAGTAGTCCTCAAGGCGGGTCACTGGAGCGCTTAGTCCCCAGCCAGACAGTTCGGCACCGTTGGCGGCAATAATCTCCGAGGGCTTGAGGCGCTCCAGCTCCGGCTGCGCCCGGGAGAGAGGTAGCTGGGTAGTGGCAAATTCGCTGGTCGTTATGTCAACATAGGCGATGCCTACCTCGTTATCACCCAGGACCAGGCTGGTCAAGTAGTTATTTGACTTGCTATCAAGAAGGCTTGGCTCAACTACCGTGCCCGGGGTTACCACACGGACAACCTCTCGCTCCACCAGACCTCTGGTCTCGCCGGGCTGAGTGAGCTGCTCACAGATAGCTACTTTATAGCCGCGATTGACCAGTCTGGCAAGATAGTTACCGAGGGCATGATAGGGGATACCAGCTAGAGGCACCCGGTAGTTCTTACCCATCTCTCTGGAGGTCAGAACAATATCGAGTTCCTTGGAGACAATCTTGGCATCATTGTCAAAGGTCTCATAGAAGTCCCCCAGACGAAACAGGACAATGGCTTCAGGGTACCTTCGCTTAATGCGGAGGTACTGCTCTCGGATAGGGGTTGAACCTTCTCGCATCACTGTCTATTCTACTAGAGTTTTTAGCTAAAAGAAAAGGGATTTTTATCCAACCTCACCTTCCCTTTTAGGTATATAATTAGACTATGGCGCCAAGATTTTTCAGTCGGGAGATTGAGGTAACCGTAAGTGGCGAGCTAAGAGCACCGGTCTCTTTCCGTCTTGGTGAGCAGGAATATGCTATCTCGGACATACTCCAAGCCTGGCACGATTACGGCTTTGGCTCAAGCCCGTTGCGTCGCCGAAGATGGTGGCAACGCCGCCACCGCAACTACTACCGGGTCAAGACCACTCAGGGTGAGGTTTTTGAAATCTATCACGACCGGGGTACCAGCCTCAAGCAAGCCCAACGCCAGAAGTGGTTCCTCTACCGTCAGCTCTAGCTACCGGCAACGGAAAAGAGGGGCTAAAGCCCCTCTTTTCCGTTCCTTATCAAACATTCCGTTTTCAGTCACTTACGCCCGTTCTTCTCTATTCTGACAGCGCAGACCTTGAGTTCAGGGATTTTAGCCACCGGGTCAAGCGCGGGATTGGTCAGCACATTCGCCGGGCTTTCGGCAAAGTGAAAGTCCATCGTGACCACCCCTACCGGCGAAGTCTCAGTCACTTTAGCCCTAGCCACCACCTCTCCCCGCCGGGAGATGACCTTGACCATCTCGCCATCAGCAATACCCAAGGCTGAGGCATCGCTCGGGTTTATCTCAACCATTTCCTCCCCACGGATGGTATTCAGTCCCTTCACCTTCCGGGTCATGGTGCCAGTGTGGTACTGATACAGGCTTCGTTCGGTGGTCAGGATTAAGGGATACTCACTATCGGGCAATTCCTTAGGTGGCTTGTACTCCAGAGGTGTAAACCTACCCTTCCCCCGACTGAACTGCTGAGTATGCAGAACTGGAGTGCCCGGATGCTCCTTATTCGGGCAGGGCCACTGCAAGCCTCCACCCTCTAAACGACTGTAGGAAATGCCCCCGTAGCTGGGAGTGAGACTGGCAATCTCGTCCATAATCTGAGCTGGACTCTCAAAATCAAAGCCCTTAGCCCCCATTCTCCGGGCAATCTGGCAGGTAATCTCCCAGTCAGGCTTGGCATCGCCTAGCGGCTCAATCGCTTTCCTTACCCGTTGTACCCGGCGTTCAGTATTGGTAAAGGTGCCGTCCTTCTCAGCGAAGCTAACTGAGGGCAGGACGACATCAGCCAGCTGGGCTGTCTCGGTGAGGAATATATCCTGAACGACAAAGAATTCCAGTGCTTCTATAGATTCCCTGACGTGGTTAGCGTCGGGGTCACTGAGCACCGGGTTCTCCCCGATAAGATAGACCGCTTTTATCTGTCCTTTGTGGGCAGCATCAAATATCTCAGTGAGGGTCAGCCCTGGAGAGGGGTTCAGGCTAACTCCCCAGGCTTTTTCAAATTTCTCTCTAACAGCCGCATCGGCTACTGATTGGTAGCCAGTATACACATTGGGCAGAGCACCAACATCGCAGGCACCCTGCACATTGTTCTGACCACGCAACGGATTAACCCCGGTTGACCGCTTACCGATGTTGCCGGTGAGCATCGCTAGGTTAGCCGTAGCCAGAACATTATCGGTGCCATGCGAGTGTTGAGTAAGTCCCATACAATAGAGAATAGTTGCTGGTTTACTAGTGGCATACATCCGGGCAGCCTCAACTACCTTTTCCTTAGGCACCCCGGTAACCTGCTCCACAAAATCAAGGTCAAAGTTTTTTAGCGATGCCTTAAAGGCATCAAAGTTCTCGCACCGCTCCTGTATAAAGGTTGAGTCAAGCAGTCCCTCATCTACTATCACCCGCATCATCCCCATCAGCAGGGCGACATCACTACCCGGCTGATGCCTCAGCCACAGGTCAGCAAAACGCACCAGCTCAATTTCCCGGGGGTTGGCAACAATGAGCTTGCCCCCGTTGAACACCGCCCTCTTCACCTCCAGCCCGATTACCGGGTGAGCCGCCGTGGTGTTGGTGCCGATAGCCAGAATGCAGGCAGCATCACCAATCTCGTTGATAGAGTTGGTCATTGCTCCGCTACCAAAGGCTGTAGCCAGACCGGCTACGGTGGGGGCATGTCAGAGACGGGCACAGTGGTCAATGTTGTTGGTGCCCAGCACCACCCGGGCAAATTTCTGGGCAACATAATTATCTTCATTAGTACCCTTGGCTGAGAGGATTACAGCCAGTTCATCTGGTTTGTAACCGGCTAGCTTATGGGCGACGATGTCCAGTGCCTCATCCCAGGTAGCCTCTTCAAACTTCCCGTTCCGCTTCACTAGGGGGGTGCGTAGACGCTCCGGGTGATGAACAAATTCTTGAATGCCAAAGCGGCCTTTGACACAGGCTTGCCCGCGATTTACGGCATTTTCTCGCTTGGGGAGAACTTCAATTATCCTGTCCCCTTTAAGCTGTAGCTTCAACTGGCAGCCAACCCCACAGTAAGGACAGGTGGTAATCACCTCACGCTCAGCCCGGGCTCCCTCCCATTTTCGGCTCCGTTCCATTAGTGCCCCAGTAGGGCAGATATCAACACACGCCCCACAGAATTGACACCCCGATTCCTGTAGCGGTCGGTCGAAGGCAGTCCCAACCAGTGTCCGGCTGCCGCGGTAAGTAAAGGCTATTGCCCCCGCACCTCTTACCTCCTGGCAGACTCTGACACACCGCCCGCACAGGATGCACAGGTTGTAATCCCGGTCAAAGAAGGGGTCTTCCCGGTGTACCGGTAAATCCTTGTAGGCATACGGCAACGTGATTTCTTTAAGACCTACATAATCGAATACCCCCTGCAGCTCACAGCGTCCATTCTTGGGACAAAGCACACAGCGCTCGGTCACAGCCACACTGCGCAAACATATATCAAAAGGTTCACATCGCTCCTTCCGGTCACAGATGAGGCAGGTATGGGGATGCTCGGTCAGCATCAGTTCTAAAATACCCCGCCGGAACTCCTGAAGCTGTGGCGTGTTTGTCTTTACCACCATGCCGTTATCAGCCGGTGTCGTGCACGCCGTGGGGAAGCCCCGCATCTTCTCAATCTCCACAACACATAGACGACAGCCTCCGTAGGGGGATAAGGATTCATGATAACATAATGTCGGGATATATATGCCAGCCTTCTTCGCTGCTTCCAGCACCGTCATCCCTTCACTGGCTTCAACTTTCTGGTCATTAATAGTTAAAGTAATCATTCTGCATCTAACCTCGCTAAAATAATCTTTAGGAGCTATCTGAACTTTCTCAATCTCCCTTTACCTTTGATGAAGCTACCGGGACTGGTTCGCTGGGAACATCTAATCTCTCTCCGGAAACTTTCACCACCGCACTGAATCGCTCAGGACAGACACTGAGACAAGTGCCGCATTTGGTACACCTATCTTGGTCAATAACATGCACCATCCGCTTGCCACCGGATATAGCTCTAACCGGGCAATTTCTGAGACATATGCCACAACCTTCACATCTATCAGGGAGGATATAATAAGAAACCAACCTGCTACAGACTAATGCTGGGCATCTTTTCTGGTGAATATGAGCTTCATATTCGTCACGAAAGTAACGAATCGTGGTTAGCACCGGATTGGGAGCAGTCTGCCCCAAGCCGCACAGAGAGGTAGATTTAACCAACCGGGCTAATTGTTCAAGGCGCTCAATGTCGTCCGGCTGCCCTTCACCCCGGATAATACGCTCCAGGATACCCAGCATCTGCCTGGTGCCGACACGGCAGGGAACACACTTACCGCAAGATTCGGCCTGAGTAAAGGACAAAAAGAACCTTGCCATATCAACCATACAGGTATCTTCATCAGCAACGAGCATACCTCCGGAACCCATTATGGAACCGGCCTCGGCTAAGTTCTCATAGTCTACGGGGAGATTCAGCATACTGGCTGGCAGGCAACCACCCGATGGCCCTCCCGTCAGTACCGCCTTAAATTGCCTGCCCCCAACAATTCCCCCGCCAATCTCATAGATAATTTCACCCAGCTTGATACCCATCGGTACTTCGATTAACCCGGTACGCGCTATTTTGCCGGCTAGAGAAAAGGTTTTAGTGCCTTTGCTTGTCTCCGAACCGAAACGGGAATACCATTCACCTCCCTTTTGCAATATGGCGGCGACATCAGCCCAGGTCCCGACATTATTAATATTGGTCGGCTTCCCCCATAAACCAGATACTGCCGGAAACGGAGGACGGGACCGGGGCATCCCTCTCTTACCCTCAATAGAAGCCATCAAGGCGGTTTCCTCGCCACAGACAAAAGCACCAGCGCCTTCCTTTATCTCAATATCAAAACTGAAGCCAGAACCAAGTATATTTTCCCCTAGCAAGCCACACCCTCGCATCTGCTCCAGAGCAATCTTTAACCGCTCTATAGCCAGTGGGTATTCGGCACGACAATAAATATAGCCCTTGGCTGCTCCGATGGCATAGGCACCAATAAGCATCCCTTCTAATACAGCGTGGGGGTCACTTTCCAACTGCGACCGATTCATAAAAGCACCAGGGTCACCTTCGTCAGCATTGCAGATCAGATACTTCTCTTTACCCGGTGAGCGTCGGCAGAATTCCCACTTCTGACCGGTAGGAAAACCAGCCCCCCCCCTCCCCCTCAATCCAGACTTCTTTACCTCATCAATAACCTCTTCAGGAGTCATCTTTAGTGCCTTAATAAAACCGCTATAACCATCATTGGCAATGTATTGCTTTATATCGGTAGGGTCTATGTGCCCACAATTACGCAGTGAGATACGCAACTGGGGCTTGAACACCGGTAAATCAAAAAGCCTGGGAATGCCATCAACACTACCTTCACCGATATAACCCATAGCCAGGTCGGGACGAGGGTTGTCATTGACAATATAGTCTTCAATTAGACGGGAAACAACTTCCGGGGTGACCCTGCCGTAAGAGATACGAGGGCGGTTTGGCTTAATGATGTCGACAATAGGTTCAGCATAACAGAGCCCGATACAGCCGACCTGCGTTACTATTGCCTCAATGTCTAATCTGGATAATTCTTTCTCAATGGTCTCCAAAACAGTTAGCGCCCCGGCGGCTCGACCACAGGTGGCGGTGCCCACCAGAATACGAGGTTTATCGCTGTGCTGTAAAGCCTCCCATTCCGCCACCGCTTGCCCACGGATTTCATCAAATGACACTACTACTCTCCTTGATACTGAGCCAGTATTTCTCTTACCTTAGCCGGAGTCATTTTACCATAGATAGCCTTATCCACCACCATGACCGGGGCTAAAGCACACGAACCAAAACAAGCCACTCTCTCAAGACTAAATCTGTAATCTTTCGTAATAGTTTTCCCTGGTGGAATATCAAGTTCCCGTTCGACCGCCTCTAGAATGCGCTGCCCGCCCTGAACATAGCAGGCAGTGCCCTGGCAACATTTTATCGTATGTTCTGCCGGCGGCTCAAATCGAAACTGGGCGTAAAAGCTAGCCACACCGTAGACCTCGTTCTTAGTCAAACCCAAAAATTTGGCTATCTCTGAGATTATTTCCTCAGGGAGATAGCCAAATTTCTCTTGTACCTTCTGTAGAACGGGGACGGTAGCTCCCCTTTGCCCCTGGTAAGGAGCAAGAATCTGGGCTAACTGTTCCGACAAACTCTAACCTCCAAATAGAATGACATCAATTTAATAATTTAACATCAAAAAGTGTATAATGCAAGCAATTTAATGATTGCCTAACTAGCACTAAAGGTATAAGATATAAGGACGTACCGTTAATACAATCTAGCGAGGTGATTAAAGATGAGCATAGAACTGGTTCACATCGGGTTTAATAATATAATCGCCATGAATAGAGTTATTGCCATAGCTTCGCCAAACTCAGCACCTACCAAACGCACTGTCCAGGAAGTCAAAAACAAAGGGCTGCTAATTGATATGACCAACGGTAGAAGAACCAAGGCGGTTATCATCACCGACAGTGGACATATTATTTTGTCTGCCCTTGCCCCGGAAACCATTACCAGCAGGTACCGACAGGTCGAGTCGAAGGCAACCCAGACCGAGGAACTTCAATCTTGAGACCAGAAAAAGAGATAGAGCCGGCAGCTCGTAAAGATCAGCTCAGGTTTAACCTACCAGCAAGACCGTTACTCATCGTCCTCTCCGGTCCATCAGGAGCCGGTAAGGACGCAGTTTTAGCTAGGTTGAAACAATCCGATTACCCTCTCCAATACATTACTACCCTGACCACACGCCCCCGGCGAGCCAAGGAGAAAGATAATATCGACTACCACTTCGTCTCAACGGAAAAGTTTCAGGAGATGATTAAAAATAACGAGTTACTAGAGTGGGCAAAAGTCTATGGCAATTGGTATGGTGTACCTAAGGAACCAGTCAAACAAGCCTTAGACCGGGGACAGGATGTGATGGTAAAAGTTGACATTCAGGGAGCCGCTACGATTAGAAAAATCCTGCCTCAGGCGGTCCTTATCTTTCTGGTACCTCCATCGATGGACGAGTTGCTCGCCAGGCTCAAAAAACGCCGTACTGAATCGCCCGCTGACCTGAACTTACGCCTGAAGACCGCAGAAGAAGAAATAAAACGATTATCCCTGTTCGATTATCTCGTCGTCAACAGGGGGGATAAAATTGACCTGGCAGTATCAGAAATCAAAGCCATCATTACTGCTGAGAAATGCCGGGTAACCCCCCGAGAAGTTACTTTGTAAGCTAAAATACTAGCTTAAGTAGCCAAGTAAACAGGCAACCCAATATAGCGCAGACAGGAAAGGTTATTATCCACGCCACAACAATATTGCCTGCCACCCCCCAGCGCACTGCCGAAAACCGCCTGAGGGCGCCCACCCCCATAATAGACGTGCCGATAGTATGAGTGGTGCTCAGAGGTATGCCAAAAGCGGAAGCCAGTAGAATAGCCAATCCCGCTGAACTCTCAGCAGCAAAGCCATTTACTGGCTCCAGCTTGGTGATTTTAAAGCCGAGTGTGCGGATTATGCGCCATCCCCCCACGGCTGTGCCAGTTGCCATCACCATACCACAAAGAAGCATCACCCATATGGGAACGGTGAACTGAGTCATCACTCCTCCCAGCACCAGCGCCAGGGCAAAGGCTCCCATAAACTTCTGCCCGTCATTGCTACCGTGGCTAAATGCCATAAAGGCGGCAGAAAGTATCTGAAGCTTGCTGAAGACACCACGAATAGATGATACACTAGTTCGCCGAAGCAGCCAGTAGAGAGCAGTCATCATCATCATGCCGAAGGAAAACCCCAAGAGAGTAGAGAAGCCCAGACCGATAAGCACCTTCCGCCACCCTTCCCAGAGAAGAACCGAAGGACCAGCAACCGCCAGACCAGCTCCGGTAAGACCGGCAATAAGTTCGTGGCTTTCGCTGGTAGGTATTCCGTAGAACGCCGTTACTGTGCTCCAGAGTACAATGGTAAGCATCGCCGCCGCCACCACAGGGAGGTCGATAATCTCCGGTCTGACAATACCTGTTCCTATTGTGGTCGCTACCGCAGTACCCGTAGCTATAGCCCCGGCGATATTGAGTATGGCAGCCATAGTCACCGCCAGGGCTGGGGAGAGGACACGCGTCGAGACTACGGTAGCAATAGCATTGGGGGCGTCAGTCCAGCCATTAACGAATTCTGCAGCCAGCACTAATAGCAGAGTGACTATCAGTTGGGGACTGAGATTATCCACGCTTGAGGGCTACCCCTTCAAGGACATTAGCCACATCCTCACACCTGTCGGTGGCGCTCTCCATATGCTCATAAATCTCACGCCACTTGATGACATCAGCAATATCCGAAGTATCAGTAAAAAGCTCAGCCAGAGCTGAGCGGTATATCTCATCGGCTACATTCTCCAGCCGGTTAATCTCCACACACCGCTCAAGAATCTTATTTAACTCAGCACGGTGGCGTAATTGAGATATTGCTCTTTCTACCTCAATAGCCGCCTCGACTATAATACCAGATAGTTCTCTAGCGCTCTGGCCGGGAGGGTCAACCTTATATAAAAACATGGCATCAACAGCAGCATCAATAAAGTCAGTAACATCATCCAAACTATGAGCCAGTTGGGCGACATCCTCCCGGTCAAACGGGGTAACAAAGGTACGGTGTAACTGCTCCATAATCTGATGGGTAATGGTATCCCCTCTGCTCTCAAGCTCACTTATTTCGTCCACTCTTTCCGTTACATTCTCCCAGGTATCAACTAACTCCCTCAGTACCTGGGCTGCTTTTACCATATTCTGGGCACTTCTTTCAAAGAGCTCAAAAAACTTCTCTTCCCGGGGCATAAAGGGAAACCTAAACACGGCTAATCCTCCTTGACCACAGAGGTACGCTAGAGTGACGGAAAAGTTGAAACCACAAAATAAGAACGGGAAATTTTACTTCCATTGAGAGTTTAGATGAGATATGGATGATTGTCAAGATTTAGGTTAGTCCAGATTCCTTATCCGGGGGAGTAAGACCAGCGCCAGGACGGACAGGAAGACAAGACACATAGCAAACCCACCGACCGCCCACTGTACCCCCAGAGCCTCCGCCAGCAGCCCGGCTACGAAGGTACCAAGGCTCATCAGACCAAACTGCATCATAAGGATACTCATCACCCGTCCAAGGTACTCGTCCGCTACATAGTACTGGAGCAGGGTGTTGCCCAAGGTCATCTGCCCCATCTGGCCCAGTCCAACAAAGACAACCAAGCCCAGGGAGAGGGGCCACGAAGTTGAGAAGGAGAAACTCGCCAGTGCCACGCCCAAAAAGGTGCTGCTAATTAACAACATGAGCCCCCGCTTCTTATTGGGCAAGGAGGCGAGGACGAAGGAGCCAACCATGGAACCAGCGCCGGAGACGCTCATCAGCACTCCCAGACCGCTGGCACCCACCTTCAGGATGTCATCAGTGAAGATAGGCATCATCTGCTGATAGGGCATCGAGAGTACGGTCGTGACAAGGGTGAAGCCAAGAACGAAGAGGAGGGTGGTCTCACGCCTGAGATAGTTAATCCCTTCTTTCATGCCAGTCCAGGCACTGCTGCCGCGGATAGTTGTGGTGCTGGTAAGTGGCAGAAGAGCGATGAAGCCCACCGCCACAAGGTACAAGCCGGTCGTGGTATAATAGACTGCCTCAAAGCCTATTGCGTCAACGAGAAAGCCTGACAACGCCGGAGCAAAGAGACGCAGAATACTCGTCCCCATGCTACTCAGTGATATTGCATTCATCAGCTGCTCTCCGCCAACTATCTCAGGGAGGATAGCCTGACGTGAGGGCATTACCAGAGCCATAATAATTCCCTGGAGCACGGCGGATACCACTAAAATCCACCACGAGCCAGATTTTTCAGCGCTCAGGTAGCCCAGAGCCAGCGCTAGTGCGATACCCAGAGAGAGCACAGCCGAGGCTGCCTGCCCGATGAGCATAACATACTTTTTCTGTACCCGGTCGGCGATGACACCACCAAAGAGGGACAAAGATAGCATAGGTACAGCGAAGGCTAGAGACATCGCCCCTAGGATAGCTGGTGAGTTAGTCAGGCGATAGATAAGCAGGGAGCGGACTACTATCTGCATATTCATGGCAGCCATCTCGCCCATCATACCGCCATAGTAGAGACGATAGACCGGGTTCTTGAAGGAGCTAAAGGTCTTCAGATTGCGTAAAGAGAACCCGGCTGGTCTAGCTGATGGTATCCCCAGCCCCATCCCCATATCCCCAGCCATACCTCTAAATTCATCCGGCCGCTTTTCCATTGACGCCTATACTTTACACTCTTAAGCTCCAAAGAGCAAATCCAGCCTTACCTAGACCCAGCCTTATGGTGTAGAATGGAGATGACTAAAAAACCCCGTAGTTTTGACCTAGAGCTGGTGAGCAGGTAACATGACTAATACCAACCGTCGGGTTAGCTCAAGCGGAGGCAGTATCACCATGTTTGCCGGGAAGGGCGGCGTTGGTAAGACAACCTGCGCCGCTGCCGCCGCACTGCACTATGCTTCCCTGGGAGAGCAGACCTTAGTAATATCGACCGATGCCACGCCCTCCCTGTCCCATATCTTTGAGGTCACCGATAAAAAGAAACCAGCCAGAGTTCGAGAATCGTTATACCTCAATGAACTCGGTGCCGAAGAAGTGAAAGAGATGTGGGACAGGAAATTTGGTAGCCAGGTCTACGCAGTCTTTTCCTCCTTCGTTTCCATTGACTATGCTGAATTTGTTAACTTCATGACCTCGGTGCTGCCGGGACTGAGCGATGAGTTCATGGTTGACTATATCAGGGAATTAGACCTGAAAGGCGAGTATCAGACAATTGTCTGGGATACAGCTCCGCTGGGTCAGACCCTCGCCTTACTTGAGACCCCCGCCCTGCTGGAGAAACATCTGAGAATGGCGCCCCGCGTCTATTCCAAACTGAAGTTTGCTCAAACGAGCCGGGAACCAATACTGGACATTATAAAGAGGTGGGAGAGGTTATCCGCGGACAATATGGATTTCCTCAGAAATCGAGTACAATTCACTATGGTCACCATACCGGAGGCTCTGGCTGTTGAGCAACTTCAAGGTATCTTTCAAGAGCTTAGCGAATACGGACTCAAGGTGCAACGGTTAATAATTAATAACGTGGTCAAGGAGAAGGACTCAGATTTTTTGCGAACCAAAGCCAGGCAACAAAAGAACTACCTTGAGGCTATCCATGACAGATATTCTGACTTGGAAATAGTTGAATTACCCCTGTTCCCCTACGAACTAAAAGGCCTGGACAGGCTCAGGGAAATCGAAAGACTACTATTTCCAGAATAAGAAAAAGACCGATGTATTATTTTGCCTACGCTTCCAATTTGAACCAAAAACAAATGCGGGAACGCTGCCCCGAAAGCAAGCCTCTGTTTAGGGCTACCCTGCCTAACTATAAGCTGGTATTTGTCGGCTGGTCCAGACAATGGCGAGGAGGTAAAGCCAGCATCCGGCTCTTCAGAGGAGAGAAGGTCATCGGAGCTATCTATGAAGTTTCGGAACAATGTTTGAAACAGCTGGACAAATATGAAAGCTCTTATCGCCGCTTGAAAGTCAGGGTATTTGACGAAGACGGCACACCTATCGAAGCAATAACCTATATCCACGCCGGTCAGGCAGAGGAAACTCCACCCTCAAAAGAGTATTTATCCGTCATTCAGCAGGGTTACCGAGACTGGAAAATCGTTTGATTTTATAGCCCTGCCTTAAACCAGCGAAAATATTGACTGTGGACCCGCCTTGGGGTAGACTTAACAAGTCAGTATCCTAACAACCACACTCACTCAGAATTCGAAGACAATACTGACAAAGCTAAGACCAACAGCACAGCAAACGATAAGCAATATCGGCAAAAGTTTTCTTGCCTGCCCATCCTTAGAAGCCAATCCGGGACACATTATGACCGCCAGAAAAGAGAGGAGCCGAAAGTAAAAGTAAAGGAAATAGCCTTCAAGCGCCAGATTTTCCCCGTGGTTTCAGCATGCCAGGACTGCGAAAGAAAAAACACAATAGGGGCAGGGGAATTTATGGCTTTCGCCGTGCTGTATCACGAGAATCTGAGGGAATACGATTTTGGACCGGGACACCCCTTTCGCGGAGACCGGTACGACGTATTTCCTAAATTCTTGCAGGAGAACGTGCCGGAGGATAACAATTACCGAATTCTGAAAGCGGAGCCAGCCACCGACGAAGATTTACTCCTGATCTGCCAGAAAGAATACATTGACTTCACCAGGGGCTACTACCGGGCGGCCAATCTTGGTCTGAGCTATCCCGGCCAATTTTCCCGGTTCCACAGTGGGGATAACAGGCCGATTGGCAAGCCAGGAAAACTGGAAGAAGCAGCGAGGTTGATTATCGGGCAGGCCAAGACAGCCTGCGATCTGGTTCAAGAAGGCAAGTTTGAAAAGGTGGTATCAATCGGCGGCGGACTGCATCACGCCAAGCCCAACTACGGAGAAGGATTCTGTCTTTATAACGATGTCGCCTTTTGCGGCTTATATTTAATGCAGGAATATAAGCTAGAAAGAATCCTGATCCTGGATACCGATGCTCATGCTGGAAATGGAACCAGCGAGTATTTTTATGAAGAACCGCGGGTTCTGTTTATCGACCTGCACCAAGACCCCAGAACCCTTTACCCTGGCACTGGTTTTGCTCACCAGACTGGGGCTGGGCAGGGGAAAGGTTTTACCATCAATATCCCCATGCCCGTTTACGCTGGCTACGATTCCTACAAGCTGGCTTTTCAGTCTATAGTCGAGCCAGTAACTCAGGAATTCAAACCTCAGATTATCATCAGAAATGGCGGTTCGGACCCCCATTTTGCTGACAGGTTAACCAACCTGGGACTGTCGGTAAAAGGCTTCAGGATGATTGGGGAAAGAGTCAGAGAAATGGCCAGGGTCTGCGGAGGCAAAGCTATTGATTTGATTGCCTCTGGTTATAACGAAGAAGTTCTGCCCTATGGATGGCTAGCTCTAATTTCTGGCCTGACAGGGATTGAGCTTAAAATAGCGGAACCAGTGCCGATTCCTCAAAGGCTCACTACCGACCCCTCATACGCTGAGACGGAAAGGGTTATAGACGAAGTCAGAACAAAACTAAAAGACTACTGGGCGTGTTTGAGGTAGATACTCACATACCGTAGCTTAATCGAGCCACCAAACGCAGAGGTAAGCCACACTCTACCATCTTGTCCTGTGTAGCACGGATATCATAAGGAACACGGTAGAGCTTAACCAGTCTGGTCTCGCTATCATATATGGCATAGCTGGCTTTGGGGTCGCCATCTCGGGGCTGCCCCACGCCACCGGGGTTGATAATGAACCGTTTGCCATTCTTCGCAAGTTCAACGCTCGTCAAAAACCGACTGGCGGCGCAATCATCGCCCCCACCGTAGCTGAACACCAGCGGTATATGGGAATGACCCACCAGGCAGAACTGTGATTTGAAGTAGGCAAAATTCTCCTTGGCGACGCCCGTCGATACCAGGTATTCCCAGATAGGCTCTCTAGGGCTACCGTGCACCAGGGTAAAATCACCGTCTTCAATAACCAAGGGCAGTTGCGTGAGATATGCCACATCCGCTGAGTTCAATTGCTTGGCTGTCCACTGACACGCCGCTGCCGCATCAGGATTAAAATCCCCGGTATCAACCTTACCGATTGCCGCCCAATCATGATTCCCGGCAACACAGACATGGTTAGTCTGGCGCAAAAGTTCAATGCACTCATGCGGGTCTGGGCCATAGCCGACCACATCCCCCAGACACCACAGCATGTCCGCCCCTCCCTGGTGCACGATATCCATCAGCACCGCCTTAAAAGCCGAAAGGTTAGCATGAATATCAGCCATAATCGCATAGCGCATATGATCACCCTAGCAGCTCTTGTAACCGGTCAATGGGGACAGCCTCCTGTTGGGCATTAACCATGTTGCGTAATATCACGGTGCCCGTCTTTACCTCCCGGTCACCGATAATCACCGTGTAGCGAACACCCAGAGTATTTGCCTGCCTTAATTGAGCTTTCAGGCTCCTCGAGCTGATAGTCCATACTACGCCAATGCCAGCCTGCCTTAGACTGGATGCCAGCTTTATTGACATATCCATAGCTTCATCACCGATATGGGCAATGAAGACCCGTGGCTTATCCAGAGGGGGGACAGGCACACTCTGTTTCTTCAGGTTGAGTATTACCCGCTCAATGCCAGCAGCAAACCCAACCGCCGGCGTAGGTTTACCACCGAGCTCCTCAATCAGGCCATCATATCTGCCCCCGCCACCAACGCTGCTTTGGCTTCCTCCTGCCTCTGGTTGAACCTCAAATACGGTCCTGGTGTAATAGTCGAAACCACGAACTAGGCGGTGATTCACCTCAAAGGGGATTTGAAGCAAGTCCAGGTATCTCTTCAACCGGTTAAAGTGTCCAGCGCAATCTTGGCAAAGGTGGTCAATACTCCTGGGAGCAGATATAGCTATCGGCTGGCACGAGTGCTTTTTGCAATCAAGCAAACGTAAAGGATTTTTTACCAGCCTAGTTTTGCAGTCCAAACATACTTCACCGATATGACTGTTGTAGTAATCCTCCAGGGCAGTGATATATCCCGGTCGGCACGTTTTACAACCGATACTATTAAGGTTAACCGACAGGTGACGAAGGTTCAAGGACTTAAAGAATTGCCAGGCCATATCAATGACTTCAGCATCGATGGCTGGGTCATCATCGCCAATTGCCTCATAGCCAAACTGGCGGTGTTGGCGATACCTGCCTGCCTGGGGTCTTTCGTACCTGAAAATAGAGGCAATATAATAGAGCTTTACTGGTTGTGGTAAATTGTGCATGCCGTGCTCTACATAGGCTCGGCATACTGAGGCAGTGCCCTCCGGTATCAGGGCCAGTTTGTTCCCGCCTCTGTCCTCGAAGGTGTACATCTCCTTTTCAATAATATCAGTCCCCTCTCCTACGCTACGAGTGAACAACCCGGCATCCTCAAAGGCGGGAGTATCAATACGCTCGTAACCGTAGAGCTGGCAGATATTAAATGCCTTTTGCTCTACATAACGCCAGTAGGCTTGCTCCTGTGGTAGGATGTCTGAGGTGCCACGCGGCGCTCGATACAACCTGTTTTCCCCCTTTTTATAGAGCTAGAATACAGCATTAATACCAGACTTGTAAAGGCGGAAATTTTTCGGGGTGCCTCAAGCGGGCGGGTGGCTATAGCAATGGGGTTCTATACCTGCGGTGGACCTTCACTCAGCAGCCTGAGCTTCTTCTCATCAAGGATAACCACTTTACCACGAGTAGAACGAATAATCCCTCTGTCCTTCAGGTGGCTCATAACCCGGATGGCTGTCTCGGTGGTGGTTCCCGCCATATCAGCTATCTCCTGTCGGGTGAAGGGGAGAATGGAACCAAGCTTCGAAGAAAGCATGACTAGGACACTGGCAAGGCGCTGCTCAACTCTCTCCCCGGCGAAATCCCTAAGGCGGCTCTGGGCATCCCTGAGCCGTCCCCCCAGAATACTAATAATCCTCAGGGCTACTTGAGGGCGATTGGCAAGAAAAGAAAGGAGGTCTTCTCTCTTAATTCCTATTACTCTGGTCTCAGTCACAGCCTGGGCTGAGGCAGGGTAGGGTTTGTTCTCGAAGACACCCACCTCGCCGACCATCTCACCGGAGCCGAAGAAGCCAATGGTAAACTGCTTCCCTGAAGAGGAATGCTTCAGTACCCTCACTTTTCCTTCGGCAACAATATAGAACCAATCGGGAGCATCTCCATCCCAGAAGATGAACTCGTCCGGCGCAAAACTACGTTCGCGGGCAAGGTCAGCCAGCTCGCTCAGCTCATCATCATCCAGGCTGGAGAAAATGGGTGAACTTTTTAGAATTTGGGCTTTGCGGCTCTGCAGCAACTTGGGACCTCTCTTCAGTGACATCTCTACCGTGCTTCCAACCACAAATTATAGCACAGGCGATTACTGGTTTACTCCCGATACGCCCTCGGCACGTTGCCTTGACAATTTAGTCTTGGCTTCATTAGACTGGGAGATAGAGGGAACGTGAATAATAAAAAATTAATTCCTCCGGGGTTAACCTACCTTGCGGACAACATCATCTCCAAGCAAAATCTATTAGGCGCTTCCCGAGGAACAAGAGCCAAGTGGGCGAAAGACCTCAGTTTCCCTGAAGAGACAGAGACCATATTCTTCGCCGGATGTGGCTACCAGTATGCCAGCGAGTTTGAGTCATTGATGTCTCTGCTGCGAAGGGTTGATAAGAGTGCTATCAGCACCGAACTGACAATGCGTCTCGCCGGTTTTCAGAAAAAGCTTGGAGTTGATGCTGCCGGGATATACCGCAGGGTAATGGCCGGAGGTAGCGATGGTGCTCAACCGCTATTGAGTGCGGTCAAGGTGCTGAAAAACCTGGGAATAAAGTTCGGCTATCTGGGTGATGATGAACCATGCTGTGGAGGGCTACTATATTACACCGGATTGCACAAGGAATTTGCCCAAAATGCCAAGCAGGTACACGATAGGCTGAAATCCAGAGGGGTCAAGCGGATTATCAGCCTCGTCCCTTCGTGCACTTATACCCTCCGCCAACTGATTCCTGAGAGTGTTGCTGAAGACAGCTTTGAGGTCAAGCATTTTTGCGAGGTAGTCGCTGGGAATATCTCCTCCCTCAAGCTGAGTTTCCCCAGAAAGGTTAAAGTTACCTATCATGACCCGTGCCAGCTAGCCCGTTACCTGGGGCTGGTGGAGGAGCCGCGCCAGATATTAAGAGCCATCAAAGGCATTGAGTTTGTAGAACCCGGCTGGACCAAGGGGGAGTGGGCAACATGCTGTGGGGCGGGGGCAGGATTTGAGGCGGTCTTCCCCGAGTTAAGCGAGATTCTGGGGATGAACCGGGCGAAGGAGCTACTTGAGACCGGAGCCGAGATTATCGTCACCCACTGCCTGGGATGTATTATGCAGCTAAAGGCGGGGCTCAAGGAACTGAAAGCCAGCGGCGTGGAGGTTCTTGACCTGGCTCAAATTGTGGCGATGGCTATGGAGACATAAAGAAAATGTCCGTCTTTACTGAATACAAGAAAGAAGTAATGGCGGCTGCCCATAATGAGAGGATAAGGCTGGCTTTATCCCGGGCTATTGCCAGCTACAGGGCAAACATTGATGGTGCTTTAAAGAAGTTCCCTCATACCATCAGGATGGCGGAGGAAGTCAGAGGGATAAAAGAAAAAGCTATCACTGAGATGGAGAGGCTTACCCAAGAAGCGTGTGAAGCTATTGAATCGAACCACGGTAAAGCCTATATCGCCAAGACAGCCGCTGAGGCGCTAAAGATTATTGATAACCTGGTGGGGAAGGGCAAGCTCATCGTCAAGGGCAAGAGCATGACCGGGGAGGAGATTGGGTTACGAGAGCACCTGGAAGAACTGGGCAACGAGGTCTACGAAACTGACCTGGGTGAATTTATTATCCAAAAACTAAATTCAAAGCCGATGCACATCCTCTCACCGGCGGTTCATGTCCCCAAGGAGGATGTTGCCCGGCTTTTCTCCACGCTCACCGGGGAGAAACCTGAGCCAGATATAGCCAAACTGGTGGCAACCGCCAGAAAACTACTCAGAGATAAGTATTTCCAGGCGGATATTGGCATTAGCGGTGCCAATGTGGTAGCCGCTGATACCGGTACTCTATTCCTTATTGAGAATGAGGGGAATATCCGTCTGGTTACCGGGGCACCACCGGTTCACATTACCCTGGTAGGTATGGAGAAACTAGTCCCGACCTTGGGTGATGCCTATAAGGTTGCCGAGGTAACCTGGAGATACGCTAACTATACCGTTCCCTCCTATGTGAGCCTGATATCGGCACCAAGCAAGACCGGTGACATTGAGAAGACGACCACCTATGGTGCCCACGGTCCGGGTGAGTTCCACGTTATATTTATGGACGGCGGCAGGACTGGGCTAGCAAAACATCCCTTATTGCGTCAGGCGCTGTATTGTCTGAGATGCGGAGGCTGTCTGTATGAGTGCCCCGTATTCGCCGTAACCGCCGGTAATTTCGGCGACAAGTATTTTGCGGGCATCGGTGCGGTTTGGGCAGGGATGATTAGCCAGAATACGGAAAAGGCGGCTTCAATGGCTTACACCTGTCTGACCTGTGGACGGTGCAAGGTAAGATGCCCGATGAAGATTGATGTACCGGAGATGATAGTCGAGCTGAGGAGATTGATAGCCGAGGGAAACTCCGGATGAGAGATATAAAGTGCAAGCGGATAACCAAAGCCGTATCCCGCCTGTTTCAGGAAGCTTGCGTCTACCTCCCTGAAGATGTGCTGACGGCTATTAAGCAAGCCAGAAAGAACGAGGAGTCTCCGGCAGCTAAAGATGTGCTGGATAGAATACTTGAGAACGCCGAAATCGCTAGAAAAGAAAAAATCCCTCTCTGCCAGGACACTGGCACGGCGGTAGTCTTCCTGGAGCTGGGACAGGAAGTCCATATCACCGGTGGTGACCTCTACTCAGCAATAGATGAAGGAGTCCGCCAGGGATATGAGGAAGGTTATCTGCGTAAATCTATGGTGCGCCAGCCCTATTCTGCCAGGGTAAATACCGAAGATAATACCCCAGCCATTATCTACACTGATATTGTTCCCGGTGATAAGCTCAAGATTACCGCGATGCCTAAGGGCGCTGGTGCCGAGAACATGACCCGTCTGACTATGCTCTTACCAGCGAGCGGACGTCAGGGGATAATAGATTTTGTGGTAAAGACTATCGATGAAGCTGGCAGTAACGCCTGCCCCCCGCTAATTGTTGGCGTGGGTATCGGGGGAACCGCCGAACGGACTCTAATACTGGCTAAGAAAGCATTGTTACGAGGGGTGGGTAAGCCCAATCCAGATGCCGAAGTGGCAGAACTGGAAAGGGAGCTTCTGAAACGAATCAATAACCTGGGCATCGGGCCAATGGGCTACGGCGGCAGGACGACTGCCCTGGCAGTCCATATTGAAGTCTTACCTGCCCACATTGCCAGCCTGCCAGTGGCGGTTAACCTTCAATGCCATAGTGCGCGGCACAAAGAGGTGGTTCTTTAATGGCAAAAAGAGTTGCCCTCCCGTTGACGGTTGAGACCCTGAAAGAACTGAAAGCTGGAGACAATGTGTTACTTACTGGTGTCATGTATGTCGCTCGTGATGCCGCCCATAAGAGGATGGTTGAAGCTCTGGACCAGGGCAAGCCCCCCCCATTTGATATTAAGGGGCAGACAATATATTATATGGGTCCAACGCCAGCCAGACCGGGCAGAGTGATCGGCTCTGCCGGACCGACCACCAGCGGTCGTATGGATGTCTATACACCTCGCTTGATCGCTGCGGGGTTGAGGGGCATGGTAGGCAAAGGGATGCGTTCGCCGGCGGTAAAAGATGCTCTGAAGAAGTATCAAGCAGTGTATCTGGCGGCGGTTGGTGGTACCGGCGCTCTCATCTCCAAGAGCATTAAGAGGTCAGAGGTAATAGCCTATGAAGAGCTCGGGACGGAGGCAATTTGCCGGATAGAGGTGGAGGATTTCCCGGTTACCGTCATAAACGATATTTACGGCAGCGACCTTTATCAGGAAGGAAAAGCAAAATACAGGGTAAATGATTCGTAGCAACCCGATGAAGCAGTATGATTACATTATAGTCGGCAGTGGTATTGCCGGGCTCTATACTGCCCTGCTGGCTAAGGAGCGAGGCAGCGTGCTAGTTATAACCAAGGGCAGCATTGACGACTGCAATACTAAATATGCTCAGGGGGGTATTGCGGCTCCTATAGGTAGAAATGATTCCCCGGAGCTGCACTTTAAGGATACTATCGTAGCGGGAGACGGGCTGTGTGATGAAGAGGCGGTGCGTATCTTGGTAAATGAAGCCGCCGATTGCATCGCTGACCTTGTCAAGCTGGGGGTACCCTTTGATACCCTTGATGGAGAGGTCACTCTGACCAGAGAGGCAGCTCACAGTGTGCCCCGCATTCTGCACGCCGGCGGTGATGCTACCGGCGAGCATATTGAAGTTACTCTCAGCAACCGGGTGCGCTCATCGAGAATCCAAGTACTTGAGAATTCACTGGCTATTGAAATCCTGACCGAAAAGGGAACGGTTAAGGGCATAAAAGTCCTTGATTGCCACAGCGGTTCTATTGAGGAATTTGGCTGTCGCTTCCTGATTTTAGCTACTGGTGGTGCCGGGCAGTTATATAAGTTCAATACCAACTCTGATGTAGCTACTGGTGATGGCATAGCCCTAGCCTTCAATGCCGGTGCCGAGATTGCTGATATGGAGTTCTACCAGTTCCACCCCACGGCCCTCCACCTACCCGGAGTAATTCCCTTTCTCATATCTGAGGCAGTCAGGGGCGAAGGAGGAATACTGCGCAATGTGAAAGGCCGCCGTTTTATGCTTGACTACACACCGGACGGCGACCTGGCACCGCGAGACATTGTCGCTCGCAGCATATTGTACGAGATGGAAAAAACAGGCTCGGACAAGGTCTTCATTGATGTAACCCACCTGCCACCTCGCACCATTACCACCCGGTTTCCTCATATCTATCGTTTCTGTTTGGAGCACGGTTTGAACATCACTCAGGAGTTGATACCGGTCGCACCAGCCGCTCACTACATGATTGGCGGGATAAAAACTAATAGCTGGGGAGAGACCAATATTGCCGGGCTGTTCGCTTGTGGTGAAACTGCCTGTGCTGGCATCCATGGAGCCAACCGGCTAGCTTCCAACTCACTCCTTGAAGCCGTGGTATTCGGTAAACGAATTATAGAAAGAACCAGTGAGGGAGTTAAGTCAGCATCCCCGGCTACCGGTCGTCGTGTCGAGGTTCATCACCTACTCAGCCAAAGGCAGGCTTTGAAGGCTATGCCAGCCCCCAGCCTTTCCGCCCTGCAAACGCTCCTCTGGGAGAAGGTCGGTATTTTGCGTAACCAAGAAGGCTTGACTCAGGCGGCTGACATCCTGGCTGCCTGGCAGAAGTCCTTACCCCCGCCTACCGACCGCCCCTCTTACGAGCTAAGTAACCTGATATTGACCGCCCGGATAATGACTGAAGCCGCCCTCCTCAGAAAAGAGAGCCGGGGAGCTCATTTCAGGTCTGATTTCCCCAGGAGTTCAAGAGAGTGGCAACACCACATCGTCTTTACCAAGGACTAAAGCATCCCTATTCAACCGGAATCTCTCTCAGGCCCTCTTAACAGTCTGCGGAGGGCTCTCCACAGACGGTTGGCATATTTTACTTTTTCACCCTCGACCTCAAGCTCACCATAACGGACGTTGACGTATAAGTTAGTAAGCTCACCCAGTTGTTCACTGCTGCCGGGTAGGGCTTTTTCTAATCGTCTGGTGAACTCATAGGGCGTTTCATAGCACTGACGTCTTATCCCGAAAGTGGAAGACTCCCACAGTAGATGCCGGAATATCTGGCGTATATCCAGCATGTCGGGAACATCCTCTCCTAGGTACCAGCTTGGCACCAGACTGGCTGGCACTGGCTTCATTCTCTTCCGCCGGCGCCGCCAAATCCCTTTGAGAAATAGGCGCAAGTCTGCCTTAAACGCTTTCCAGCTCCAGAGCGACTCGCTAATCTCCTCTACCTCTGCCTCTGAACGTAAAAACCGCGAGCGGGAGATAGCCCTAGCCAGGAAGAAGACCACAGCGACGACAACAAGGGCAAAAAAGACCCACTTTAGCACCAGCACCACGTTCCCCCAAAGGGCTTGATTGGCTATTTTTTCCGGTAGCTCTGGCTGTTCAAAAAGTTCTGGCCTTTCGAAAGGTTCGGGAGGTTGTCTGCCACGTATCAGGCTTAGTATGAACCGTATTACCCAGACCAACCCCTCAGCCAGGTAGCCAAGCGGGATGAACAGATAGCGCACTGCCCCAAACAGCAGATTCAGGGCAACGCCTAACAGGCGTATCAGAAGCGCGACGAACCCGGGGGAAAAGATACTGGTAATACCGGTGCCCAGCAGGACAATACCCCCCACCACCCCAAACAGGATGGCGACCCAACGGCGACTGGACAGCGGCGTCATCTCTTCCTCTCGCAGCATCCTTCGTCGGATAGCCTGCAGGTTCCCCAGAGCCAGCGCCATCAAACCGAAGAAGAAGAAACCGAGTACGTAAAGGCCGACCGTGGAAACCAAGCTCTCAAGAGAGCCGACTCCTAAACTGGCTGTCCAAACAATGATTAGCAGAACTAAGGCAAAGAGACCGACCAGGAAAGAAGGACACACATCGCTGAAGTGGAAGGTCGAGTGCCCCAATCTTATCCCTCGCCAGCAAAGATAGACGGAGACAACCACCGCTAGGACAATGGGGTGAAGATGGGAAAAACTATCAAGAAAAATCCTTGCCGTGTAAACAAACCACTGCCCGCTGAGCAAATTGAACCCGGCACCATATTCAAGACGCACCACCCCAAAAATGGTCAGTAACAGTATGCCCAGTTGAATCCACCATAGTGCCCGTCTGCGAGTACGGAAAAATCTGGTGACGGAGAAGGATATACCGGTGAGGAGAATGAGCGATGCCAGACTCAAGGGTGGGCGTTGCCAGTTAAGCGTAGGCCATTCCTTGGTCCAAGCGAGCCAGGGATAAACCCAGAACACTTCCATGAGGATAACCGCCAGCGGAGAAAGAACAACGGCTATCCAGTTTAAATCTGCCAATCTACGGAAAACGGTTGCCAAAGCTATGCACCTTTTATAGAGACTGTCTCTAATTCATGCCAAGGTATGTCTTCCCGAATATGGTACACGGTCAAACCGTCCCGGCTTATTGATGGTTGCGAACCCCCTATTACCATTAATACCACGTTGCGTCCGCCTCTTTTTATCCTGCGCAGGGTTGAGAGAAGGTCGTCTGTTGGCATGGCGCTTATTACCACCATAGTGCTTCCCCAGTTGAGATTTTGGCTTTCATTCTGGACGAGTCTGGCTATAGGCATGGCGTCAAGGGGATGAAGCTTCGCTAGAGTTTCCAGTATGAGTCGCATCTGGTCGGTATGCTGGCTTGGCGGTATCCTGATGGGTTCATTCACCAAGCGCTGGTACTGATTAACATATAAGCCTACCCGGTATCTGGACTTCAAAGCATGGTTGGAAACGGATGCTGCCACCACAATCGCCAGCTCTAGGAGTGAGGGCACACTTCCCCAGAGAGTTGGCCTCGTAGTGCGGACGTCCAGAAAGATGCCCATGTCGGTAGTTGTCGTGGGCTCAAAGACCTTGGTCTGTAACTGTCCAAGACGGGCGGTCGTCTTCCAGTGAATTCGCTTCAGGCTGTCACCAAAATGGTAGTCTCTGACACCCAGAGTAAGGATGGGGTCTTCAAAGATGTGTCTTCTGATTCGAACCTCACCGACAGGCTGATTCGAGGGGATGCCCAGCTTCTCCAGGGGCACTATCTTGGGATAAACCGTAAGATAGTCCGCCTGCTTGATTTCCATTTCTCGATTGAAGACACCAAAGAGGTCCCCCGAACGAATACGCGTTGGCCCGAAGGCAAAATAACCCCTGTGCAGGCAACGCATAGGGTAGCGCCGCTTCACCTTGTGATACCAGCTAAGGGAAAAGAGATTGTTAAGGAACAGGCGGTTCTCCGAGTATCCTGGAGTTGTTTTACCCTTTAACAGTGTCACCTCTGCTGGTACTTCGTCTTCGACTTGAAGCCAGGGTAGCGGCAGGAGCTTTCTGTTGGCTACCTCTATCTCGAGTTGCACCTCGTCGCCGAAGAAGGCACGGTTACTGCTCAACCGGCGCTGGTACTCGACCCGGGTAAGGCAGTAGCGCTCCCACAGCCTAGCCACGCCCCCGGTCAGGAAAAACAATAGCATAATAAGGAGGAGGGGCACCTGATGTGTCAGCAGGCTAATAAGGAGGAGCAACACCGTAATAACGAGCCAGTAGTCGCCCAGGAGTTTGCTGAAGGGCGAACTAGTTACCCTCTTTGAGGAAGAAACTTCATCCTTGCGGGGCGTCATCTCATCCTGCAGGCTGACCATGCTTCACTTTCCCTCAGTCCCGGCTTCCTCTTCAACAGGTACGGGCACAGAGTCAACTACTTTCTTTAGAGTCTCCGCGGCTGTTTGGCCTCGCAGGTGGCTTTCCGCCTTGGTGATGATACGATGAACCAGGATGGGGGTGACCAAGTATTTCACGTCATCAGGAATGACGAAGGCTCGCCCCCGAAGAGCCGCCAGTGCCTGTGACGCATGGTATAGTGCCAGCATCGCCCGGGGACTAGCCCCAAGTTGAACCGAGTCGAGCTCACGAGTAGCGTGGATGATACGGATGATATATTCCTCCACATCAGCAGCAACATGTACTTCCCGGCACGCTGCCTGCATTTCCAGAAGCTCATCAGCCGAAACTACCGGTGTCAGTTCTTCCAGCGGGTTGGTCTTGCGGAAGCGAGCTAAGAGAAGATGGTCGTCTTCCAGCGTGGGATAGCCTATCTTGATATTGAGGAGAAACCGGTCGAGCTGGGCTTCAGGCAGAGGGAAGGTGCCCTCCAGCTCGATAGGGTTCTGGGTGGCTAACACCATAAAAGGTCGCGGCAACGGCTTCGTTTCACCCTCGGCAGTGACCTGACGCTCCTGCATAGCTTCCAGCAGGGCGGATTGAGTTCGGGGAGTAGCCCGGTTAATCTCGTCGGCCAGCACTATCTGGCTTATGATTGGTCCCGGCCGGAACTCGAACTCCGAGGTCTTCTGGTTGAAGATATAGGTGCCAGTGACATCTGAAGGCAGAAGGTCGGGAGTGCACTGGATACGTCGAAAGCTACAGCCCAGAGACCGTGCCAGGGACTTGGCCAGCATGGTCTTGCCGATACCGGGCACATCCTCGATGAGAATATGCCCCTCGCAGAGGAGAGCCACAATAGCCAGCTCAATTACCTCGCCCTTACCGACAATGACCCGCTCAACGTTTTGTTTGACTCTGATGCCGACCTCTCTAATCCGGCTGACAATACTACCTTCCATGCGAATTATCCCCTATCCTTTTCCCCTATTATATACCAGCTTAGCCGTCTTATCACACTATGAGCCTATTAAGGTTCGTAACATAAGGATGTCTACTACTTCCCCTATTAAGGGAAGGGAGAGTGTAGGTGAGGTTAATAAATAAAATAAATAATTTAAACAAGCACTTGACATTCAGATGATAAGGATTTAGCATTCCTAATGCCAAGAAGTGAGGAACTCAGATAGTGAAAGGGGGCAAGATGATTGAGGAAGGGAAGCTAGCTGAGGTTGTGGGTAGTAGCAATGTCAGCCGTGACCCGGCAACGTTAAACGAATACTCCCGGGACATGAGCTTCGTTAATACAATAAAGCCGGCGTATGTGGTGAAACCAAGGAATACCGATGATGTTAAAAAAATAGTAAATCTCGCTAAAGAGACTCTAACCCCGCTGGTGCCGGTAAGCTCGGGGCCTCCTCACTTACATGGTGACACCGTTCCCGGCACCGGCGGAGCCATCGTTGTCGATTTAAGTGGCATGAAAAAGATCATCAGGGTCGACCGGGAGAACAGGGTTGCCATGTTTGAGCCGGGGGTAACCTTTGGTGAATTGATACCAGCCGTAACCAGGGAAGGACTCAGGCTCAATATGCCTTTACTGCCACGAAAGTCGAAGTCGGTTGTTGGCAGCCTGCTGGAGAGAGAGCCGGTAATTATGCCCAAGTATCACTGGGACATAGCCGACCCTTTGAATTGCGTTGAGGTAATTTTCGGCACGGGTGACATGTTCCGAACCGGGGCCGCCGCCGGGCCGGGCACCTTAGAAGAGCAATGGGCAGCCGGAGGAGCACAGGTGGAGGCAGCCGGGCCCTCTTCAGCGTCCTGGTACAGGGTCATCCAGGGGGCGCAAGGGACAATGGGCATCGTCACCTGGGCATCAGCAAGATGCGAAATACTCCCCAGCCTTGAAGAGCCTTTCCTGGTCGGTTCCTCAGAGCTCGATAGAATAATGGAGATGGTTCACTGGCTGATAAGATTGAGACTACCCAATGAATGTTTCATATTGAACAGCACCGCTCTGGCTACCATCACAGCTAAAGCACAGCCGGAAGTCTACACCAAAATAAAACAAGCTTTACCTGCCTGGATTCTCTTCTTCAATGTGGCTGGGTACGACTATTTCCCTGAAGACAGGGTAAAAGGCCAGGTGCTGGATATCAAAGAGTTGTCGCAGAGAATCGGACTGGAGCCGGTGACTTCTCTCGGCGGGGTCTCAGCCTTGGAGTTGTTAAAGACTGTGCAAGCACCTCCCGGAGAATTCTACTGGAAGCAGCCTGGCGGCTGGAACTGCCAGGACATCTTCTTCATATCCAATTTCCAGAGGGTTAGCGAATTGATTAAAGCCATGTATGATATTGCCGCTGGAGCAGGCTACACTACCTCCAATATGGGCGTTTACGTCCAGCCGATAGTGCAGGGTGTCAACTATCATGTCGAGTTTGACATGTTTTATCCGTCACAAAACAGGGGGGAGTTGGAGGTCGTGAAAAAGCTCTCCGTTGACGCCGTAAGGCAACTGATTGATAAAGGTGCCTTCTTCTCCCGTCCTTACGGCGAGGCGGCACCCATTATTATGAACCGGGATGCTGCCACCGTGGCTGCTCTAAAGAAGGTCAAGATGATATTAGACCCGGGCAATATTATGAACCCGGGGAAACTGTGTTTTTGAAAGAATTCACCACTGAATGAGATTGAGGAGAAAATGGATGTCACTGGAAGATTATCGACGCGATATGGAAACGTGCCGCCGGTGCTCGACTTGCAAGTTCATCCCTCTGGAAAAGGTGACAGGATATGAGCATGTCAATGTCTGCCCCAGCATAGCGAGGTACAACTTCCATACCTACTCCGCCGGTGGCAGGATGGTCTTTGGCGTGGCCTTTTTGGAGAAAAGGGTTGACTATTCAGCGAAGCTCCTTGAAGTAGTCTATAACTGCCAGATGTGCGGCGCCTGTGATGTCTCGTGTAAATACTCCATGGACATGGAAGTGCTCGAGCCGTTATACGAGTTCAGAATTAGGTGTGTCGAGGATGGACACACTATCCCCGTTCTTGACAGGTTAATTAACAGCCTGCGGAAACAGGGCACAATGATACCCGGAGCAAAGACCAAGAGGGGGCAATGGGCTGAGGGGCTGGAGGTAAAAGACTTCACCAAGCAGGAGACGGAGGTCATATTCCACGCCGGGTGCCGGACATGCTATGACAAGGCTCTGTGGAAGGTGGCTAAAGCTACCGTAAGCCTGCTGCAAAGAGCAGGTGTTGCTGTCGGCATCGGCGGAGAAAATGAGTTGTGCTGTGGCGGTCGGGCTTACCAGACGGGATACAAAGAAGATTTCCTCAGACAGTCCCAGCAAAATATGGCGCTGTTCAAGAAGGCAGGGGCGAAAACGCTGGTGACCGGTTGTGCCGATTGCTATCATGCCTTCAAGGTGCTCTACGATAAGTTCGGCATGAAGGGCGACCTTGAGGTGTTGCACACCACGGAATACCTTGCCCGCCTGATAAAAGAGGGCAAACTGAAACCGAGGAAGAAAGTCGCCATCAATGCTACCTACCATGACCCCTGTCATCTTGGCCGGCTGGGGGAACCATACCTACACTGGGAAGGGAAAGAAATTCCCGGACATATCCGTATATTTGACCCGCCGAAAGAATTCCGGCGGGGCACCTACGGCGTTTACGAACCGCCGAGGGAAGTCCTCAGGAGTATCCCCGGCCTAAAGCTTTTTGAGATGGACAGGATAAAGGAATACGCCTGGTGCTGTGGTGCCGGGGGCGGTGTCAGGGAGACAAACCCCGAGTTTGCTCAATGGACGGCTCAGGAGAGGATTACTGAAGCCAGACAAACCGGGGCTGAAGCGCTCGTTACCGCCTGTCCCGGGTGTGAGCGAAGCTTTAGTGACGCCATTAAAGAAAACGGCAGCCGTCTCAAGGTATATGACATTGTTGAGCTATTAGAGAAAGCAGTCTGATAAAGGAGGTCTATAGATTATGGCGTTGAAGAGGGAAGTTTACCGGGCACTAGAAGATGTGGTGGGGCCGGAGAATATTTCCGAAGACCCCGTAGTCATAGAGTCGTATTCTTTTCCGATACGGAAGGCGACAACAGGTGGTAAAGATGCGTATTTGCCCAGGTTTGAAGCTATCACCCTTCCCAAGGACACCGCGGAAGTCCAGGCAATAGTCAAGCTCTGTAACAAGTATAAAATACAGTTCAAGGCATCAAGTACGGGCTGGCTTTACTGCGACCCCACCGGTCCGGGTTGTATTAAGATGGACTTGAGGAGGATGAACCGCATCCTGGAAATCAATGAGAAGAGTATGTATGCAGTGGTCGAGCCCTACGTGATTTACGCTCAATTACAGGCTGAGCTAATGAAAAGAGGCTTGAACTGCAACATTACCGGAGCAGGCTCTAACTGTTCCGCCCTCCCGTTGGCGGCTCACGTCAATCTCGGACACCTGAGTCAAACCGGCAGTTATGGTGAGCGAAATCTACTGGCTCTGGAATGGGTAACCGGCGATGGAGAAATAATCAGGTTCGGTTCATTAGGCTCGATAGGCGAGTGGTTCTGTGGCGATGGGCCGGGTCCATCTTTACGAGGCATAATAAGGGGCAATACCGTGCCATTGGGCGGGCTGGGCGTATTTACCAAAGCAGCCCAGAAAGTATACCACTGGCCAGGGCCAGCAACATTCCCGATTGAAGGAGTATCTCCACGATATGCCCCGAGCTATATACCCCCGGGCTTTATGATTCGCTACCTCTCCTTCGCCTCAATAGACAAACTGATTGAGGCAGTGCGCAAGATTGGGGAAAGTGAGATAGGCTTCGAGTTAATGGGTTTCAATGCGGCAATGATGGCTTCAAATGCCGCCACGAGTAATGAGGAAGATATTAAATACTTCAAGCAATTCTCCGCTCAGGTCCAGGGACCGGGCTTTATGGTTATGATAGCAGCGACTTCTCCAAGAGACTTTGAATACAAAAAGAAGGTTTTAGAGAAAATAATGGAGGAAACCGGCGCCTGGTCTCTAAAGGCGGTTGAAGACCCTGAACTTGGTCCCGGCTTCCTGTGGCGTTTCATCAGAACCGTCGGCTCTATCCGGGAGACCTCACGAGCTACCGGGTGGGGTGGAGGAACGGTGGGGGGCACTGATTTATTCCCCCTGATGACCAAGTATATTCTACATACATCCTATCTTAAGGAAGACTTAATCAAGAGAGGACTGATACTGGATGATGCTTTATATCCCTTCGTCCAGTCAATTGAGCACGGGCATACCGGGCACGGCGAAATACTCATCCGCTATTCGCCGAGCAGCCCTGACCATATCGCCAATGTTCAGGGAGTGCTTAATCGGGAGGCAAATAAAACGGCCATAGAGGGACACTTCGGCGTGCCTCACCATGTCTGGAGCGATGAGCTCCATGGCATGTATGGGCCACATACCTCAAACTACCATCTCTGGTTGAGAAAAATTAAGAAAACGTTTGACCCCAATCAGGTCTCGGAATCCTCCAACTATATCACCGCTAAAGAATAGCTCTTTAATACGTAGGGCGTCTCGAGGGGCGATGCCCCCTCTCTAGAGTCTCTTTCCCCTTCCCTTGACAAGGGGAAGGGGATACAGGGGATAGGGTTACTAGATACAAGGCAGTAATTAATAAGGAGGGCACAATGGACCTGGGTTTGAAAGGCAAGGTCGCACTTATCACCGGCGCTGGTAGTCAGATAGGTTTCGGCAAGGCAATAGCCTTGACGCTGGCAAATGACGGGTGCGATATCATTGTCAATGATATCGACCTTAAAGGAGCACAACAGACCTCGGCTGAGGTAGAGGCTTTAGGCCGTAAGGCTATGGCTATTAAAGCCGATGTAACGAAAAGTGCTGAGGTAAAAGACATGGTCAAGGCAGCGCTGGAGCAATTTGGTAAGATAGACATACTGGTAAACAATGCCGGCGCTTGCACCCCGCCAAAACCCTTCCTAGAAATGACCGAAGCGGATTGGGACAGAGATATAAACATTAACCTCAGGGGAGTATTGAATTGCACCAGAGCGGTCTTGCCCCCGATGATTGAGCGCCAGTACGGCAAGATTGTCAGTATCACCTCAGGGGCGGGGATAAACGGTGGCTTTAATACCGCTGTCTATGCCGCGGCTAAGGCTGGAGTTATCGCCTTCACCATGGCGATTGCTAAGGAAGTAGCCCCCTCCGGGATAAACGCTAACTGCGTATCCCCCGGTCCGGCGAACACCGGTTTTGCCCACAACGCTCCTCCGGGTATGCTGGAACGCTTTGCCAAGACGGTGCCCATAGGGAGGCTCACTGAGCCTCAGGATGTAGCCAATGCGGTTGCCTTTCTGGCTTCGGATGTCTCCAGCGATATTGTGGGACAGACCCTCATTGTAACGGGCAACGTAAGCGCTTAATAGTGCAGTCCCGAGATTGTCAAGCACTAGGGGAGACAGACATAAAAATGGCTGAGAGAAAATATGAAAAGTATATTATTGCCAATAGCTTCCTAGTCTATATCCCCAAGGGACTGAAGCATTGTCCTTTAATCGTCAGAAACATAAAGAGGCTGGTTTTCCACTTTGATGTTCAGTTGACCACGGGCGATTTTCGCACTACCCCGGTAAGAAAATGAACCTCCTCTGTTTAAGCCGGCGGTGGGGGAGCTGGTTGGCGGGCTTTTTCTTCAGCAGTCATCGGCTTTTCTATCGGTATCGTGGCGTATTTGCCTGCCGTCAGGATGACCATAAACATAAAGGGTCTATCAACTCTGGTGAAGTTTAGCGGACAGTGGGGTAGCCCCGGTGGGATGACGACAAACTGCGTGCTGTTAATGATATGCTTTTCACCTTCCCAGCCCATGGATAGCTCGACTTCCCCTCCAAAATCGCGTATATTTAGTGGATTGCCGCCAATGAAGCACAGTATTTCATAGGTGGGGTGCGCATGAGGCTCCTTGACCATGAATAAGGGTTTTGTCATGCAGTGATAGTTTACATGCAAATCTATCTTTAGATTATCATAGGACGAGAATATCGAATCTACAAAATGCCCCTTTTTAATAAGCTTATCTTCTTTGATAAATAAGTTCCCGTATTTTGTTTTAGCCATTTCTACATTCTCCTTCTCTATTGTTGAACTAGGATAACCCTCCATATCATATCCTGTCAATCTTTCTTTATGGGATTATTTTAGTAAACCTATCCCCCTTAATCCCCCTTCCCTTAATTAAGGGAAGGGGGAATTTTGTAAAAAGAGGGTGGCGTTAAAGAGTCCTGACATGTCGGGACTCTTCTAATCTCTTTTCCCCTCTCCTCTGAAGAGAGACCAAAGAGAGACGAAGCCTCTCTCTTCCGTAGGACATCAAAGAGGGACGAAGTCCCTCCTAAAAACCCATTCCCCCTCCCCTTTGAAGGAGAGGGGGTTAGGGGGTGAGGTTGATAATACAACCTCCTAATGATTGACAGGATATAAATATAGTATAATGAAACCACTTTCATTAATTTCTTAACTGTTCACACTATTATTAAGGAGGCTCAGATGTTACTTTCCGATAGGGTGGCTATCATCACTGGAGGCGCCAGAGGAATGGGCAGAGCTATTGCCCTCAAATTCGCCGAGGAAGGTGGCGATATTGTTATCGCTGATATTCTCGATGCAGAAGCAAGGAAAACGGTGGGGGAGGTCTCAAAAAAAGGGAGGGAGGCAATCTTTATACACTGTGATGTCTCGGACAGTCGGCAGGTAAAGGATATGGTGGCTCAGGCTATCAGTAGATTCAAGAAGATAGACATCCTGGTTAACTGCGCCGGGATAGGGACCAAGCCGACATCTCTAGAAGAGACGACCGAAGAAGAATGGGACAGGGTAATGGATGTAAACTGCAAAGGGACATTTTTATGTATTCAGGCTATCGCCCCCCATATGAAAGAAAATAACTATGGTAAAATTATCAATATAGTGTCCGTGGCTGCCTTTGAGAGTGGCGCGATCAATTTTCATTACCACGCTTCTAAAGCGGCGCAGTGGTCGGTCTCGCGTTCTGCCGCCGCCGCACTGGCCCCCTACAACGTCTGCGTAAATGTAATCCACCCCGGGATGATTCTCACCGATATGTCAGCCGTTTTTTCCGGTCCAGGGGTAAAAGACGTGGTCGCTCATCAAACGGCGATGGCACAACGTATTGTACCGCTAAAAAAATTGGGTACCACCGCCGATGTCGCCAGCGCAGCCTTGTTTCTGGCTTCAGAAGAGTCATCATATATCACGGGAGATAGCATCTGTGTCAGCGGTGGTGCCGGACTGATTGCCTCGGGTATGGCTGGTGGGCCGCCTATTAAGTAACTATCTTACTGGGCGAGAACCCCCTGTAATACCGAAAAAATCGTCGCCAGGATGGACTATGCCGGATTTGTCAGTAAACCCAGCCGGTTAAGGTTATAATTTGCCACTTATTCGCTTCACCATCACATTCAATATTACCCCGGTAAATATGCTCAACAAGCCGATGGTGACCAACAGCATTGATATTAACGCCGTCCCTGTTGCCAACACGCCCGAGCCAAAATAAAAAGCCCAGATTACTCCAACGCCAGCAGCAATCCCGAGCACCAAGAATATACCCCCAAAAAACCCAAAAAATAGGAGGGGCCTTCTCTCCGAAATCATAACCATTATCCGATTCAGAACACCGACACCGTGTCTTATAGGGTTCAGGGTCGAGCCATCTTTAGTGTAGGTGACAGAAATAGGAACCTCTGTGATTTTCAGACCCTTGGCAGCAGCTTCAGATACTATCTCCGATGAGACTGCCATCCCTGTTTCCTTCAACTCCAGGGTGGTCAAGGCTTTTCTGGAATAGGCTCTAAATCCCGATTCAGTATCGGAAAGTTTTTTGCCGGAAGCAACAGAAGTTAGCCTTGATAGGACTCCCTGCCCCAGACGGCGATAGGGAGCAATAGCACGCTTCTGCGTTGCCCTTGAGCCAATGACAACATCAAAGCCCTCAGAGACAGCTCTAATTAGAGATGGTATCTCCTCAGGGTTATGTTGAGAGTCAGCATCAAGGATAACAAGGACGTCGGCGTTCTGTTTTTTTGCCTCGGCGAGAATAGTCCGAATTGCCATCCCATAGCCCTTGTTTTCTCCATGCCGTACCACTTTAGCTCCAGCAAGCTCAGCGACCTTGGCAGTGTGGTCTGTACTCCCATCGTCGACGACAATAACCTCGTCCGCATGTTGCCGGGCTTGCAGGATGAGGCTGCCGAGGTATTTCCCTTCATTATAAGCAGGCATGCCGACGAGTACTTTGGGATGGGGGGATTGGTTCATCCTATTTCCCTCTGTTGACATCCCTCCCACCACCTTCCCTGTGACTTTAGTCATATCATACCACACCAGAACCTCTGCCTGTCAACGACCAACAAGCCAAAGTACACCTTCCATTCCTGGTAACCCCCTGATTTGGGAACGAATGCTTGACAACTGTCACAAATTTGTTATAGGGTGGTGTGGCACAAGCTAATATCAGCCGAGTTCGCTTTAGTCCAATTTTGCTATAATTTTCTTTTAAGGAGGGTTTGATGAGCGCTGGTAAACAGGCTATTGTTGCCACGAGAAAAGGTAAGGTGCAAGGCGATTTTAAAAACGGACTATATGTTTTCAAAGGGGTGCCGTACGCCGCTCCGCCCGTAGACAACCTGCGTTGGATGCCTCCGCAACCGGTAGAGCCCTGGAGCGGCGTAAGACCTGCCAGGAAATACGGGGCCATCGCTCCCCAAAACTTAATGATGGCACCCGGTCCCTTTAGGCCTGATTTTGCCGATCAACCTCAGAGTGAAGACTGCCTTTTCCTGAATATCTGGACACCGGGATTGGACGACGCTCGTCGTCCAGTGATGTTCTGGATACACGGTGGCGCTTTCATCATCGGTTCGGGGACAGAGTCGTTCTTGGAGGGTGGTAAACTGGCGAAACGCGGAGATATCGTCCTGGTAAGTATCAACTACCGGCTAGGCGCTTTGGGATTCATCAACCTGAAAGAGATTACCTCCGGCAAGATACCAGCCACCGGCAATGAAGGGCTACTCGACCAGGTTGCAGCTCTCGAATGGGTGCAGGACAACATCGCCGCTTTTGGCGGTAACCCGGACAATATCACTGTTTTTGGTTTTTCTGCCGGTGGTATGAGTATCGGCATGCTACTGGCAATGCCTGCCGCCCGTGGCAGATTCCATAAAGCGATAAACCGGAGTGGTGCTGCCAATGTTATCAGTACCCTGGATAAGGCTGTTGAAATATCAAGCCAGTTTCTTAATATCCTCGGCCTCAAAAGGAAAGATGTAGATGGTCTGCGTAATCTCACCACACGTCAGCTCCTAGACGGGCAGCAGCAGCTGAGTACCAAACTACGTGAGGCTGAACACCGGGCTACACCATTTCAACCGGTAGTAGATGGCACCGTTATTAAAGAAGCGCCGATGCTGTCCATTAAGAATGGCTGCGCTAAAGGCATTACCCTCATGGCGGGCAACACCCTCGATGAAATGAAGGCAGTGAATTCCATGGACCCCGCCATGCGAAATATGGACGAAGCCGGAATGTTCAAGAGGTTGAACACAATGCTACCGCCCGACCTGGTTCCTGGGCTGGTTCAAGTTTATCGTGATGCATTGCTGAGGCGTGGCAATAAAGCTACGCCCCTGGAGATTTTGGGGAGCATCAATACCGACATGATGTTCCGGATACCCACCATCCGCCTGGTAGAAGCACAGCGTGATAACGGGACGCCAGCCTACAATTACCTGTTTACTTATAAATCGCCGGCGATGGGCGGAGCCTTGGGGGCAATGCACGGGCTTGATAACCCTCTCCTTTTCGGGAGTCTCGATGCTGATTTTACCGGAAATAGCCCGGAAGTTGAAAACCTGGCTAACAAGCTACAGGACTCCTGTATTGCTTTTGCGCGTACCGGCGACCCGTCCTGTGAAAGTACCGGTCCGTGGCCGGTCTACGGGGAAAGCCGTATGACGATGGTCTTTGACATAAACACCAGGATTGAAAGCGCGCCTTTCGAAGCGGAACGCAGGGCTTGGGACAGCTATGACCTGCTATCTGCAACGCCGATATAGAAACCCTCATTGTCTATCTTCATGCCGGTGAAAGGTGCAGCACAGGCTCGGGTTGACCCTGTTGAGGTACTAGATGCAGTGAACTCACCACGCCAACTGAAATATCGGAGAAGTCAAGAGGGGGGTTCGTCACCCCCCTCAGACCTTATTTCATAGGTCGATATAGACTTTGGGAGCTCCGGGGGGAGACGGTGGACCCTTCATATCCATGACGGTGGCTTTACCGTGCTTCAAAATGAAAACACCCACGTAGTCCCACCCCTCCTTTTCCACCCCCGGTTTATAAAAGGGGCGTTTTTCTACAATTTCCTTCTTGAGGGCTATATCTTTCACTTCCTGCATTCGACCGCTGACTCTGACCTGGATACCGTCAGCATAGTAACACAGCTCGGTCTCAGGATTTTTAATGAGTTGTTTGTAAACATCTTTAGGCGATTGCATGGAAAAGATGATGCCATCTTCGTCCGCACGGTATGTCCCCATGGCACGAACGTGGGGTTTATTGCCTTCCACAGTGGCCATGTAGGCTATAGGGTTTTTGGTGATGAAATTAAGGATTTCTTTTTTGTCCATAATGGCTCCTCCCTTCCAAATATTGCGGAAGAATTTTAGCATAATATGATTGTTTATATCAATGGACTCCTCGTCTTTACCAGACCATAGACTTTCTCGACAGGTTACTAAATGTCATCCCAATTTTACGCTACCTATTAATTCATGGTATATTAGAGTTCAAAAAAGCAGAAAAATTGAGAGGAAGCAGGGTCTGTGTAATGCAAGCAGTATTCCCACATAGAGACGCGGTAGATATTATTAAGGAAGAAGGCGGAGACCTTCTTAAACTATGTTATCAATGTGGTATGTGCACTGGTTCCTGCCCGTGGAACCTGGTAAGAAACTTCGTGGTTCGCCGCATAATGCACCAGGGGCAACTGGGTTTGATTGACTTTGAAAGTGAAGAGATATGGATGTGTGCCACCTGCAGAGCCTGCGTTCAGCGCTGCCCTCGCGGTGTGGAAATCATAGATATCATGAGGGCAATGCGCAGGGCTATCGTCGAATTCGGAATAGCTGGAATACCGGACTCGCTCCGCATTTCCATCAAGAATATATCCGGCACAGGGAACCCGCTTGGTGAGCCGCGGGAAAAACGGACTGAGTGGGCAAAAGAGCTTGATGTAAAGACTCACACCAGTGGAACCGAAATATTATACTTCTCATGCTGCATTCCAGCCTACGACCCCGGTATTCAAAGGGTTGCCCGGGCTACGGCCAGCATCCTGAAGAAAGCCGGGGTAAACTTTGGTATATTAGGCACTCAGGAAACTTGCTGTGGTGAAAGTGCCCGTAAGGCAGGCCAGGAAAGCCTCTTTAAGAATCTGGCCCGGGCTAATATCAGTGCTTTTCAGGAAACCGGGGTCAAGAGGATTGTTACCACTTCTCCCCATTGCTACAGTACCTTCAAAAACGAGTATCCTGAGCTTGAAGGCAAGTTTGAGGTGGCTCATATTTCGCAATACCTAGCTCAGCTTATCACAGAAGGAGGGCTGAAGTTCACCGGTAAGCTGAGCAAGAAGGTCACCTATCACGACCCCTGCTATCTTGGGCGCCATAATGGCATATACGATGCTCCCCGGCAGGTCCTGGAGAGTATCCCCGGACTGGAGCTAGTCGAGATGAGGGACAATCGGGAAAACAGCCTGTGCTGCGGTGGCGGAGGAGGGAGAATCTGGATGGAGACCAGGAAAGGGGAGAGATTCTCTGACCTCAGGCTGGACCAGGCTCTTAGCACTGGAGCCGATGTATTAGCTGTCTCCTGTCCTTATTGTATGCTGAACTTTGAGGACAGCCTGCGGTCCTCGGTAGGAGAAGGGAGCATCGAAATTAAAGACATCACCGAATTGATTCTGGAGGTGGTTTAACCAGATATGGAGGTCTTACTCTATGGCCGACGAAGCTAGAGTGGGGGTATATGTTTGCCACTGTGGATTTAATATAGCGGGGGTGGTCGATGTGGAGGAGGTGGCAGAATTTGCCAGGGGATTACCCAATGTGACAGTAGCCAGGAATTATATGTACATGTGCTCAGCCCCGGGGCAAAATATGATTAAAGATGATATTAGGCAGTTCGGGCTGAACCGGGTGGTCGTCGCGTCCTGCTCGCCAGTGCTGCATGAACATACCTTTCGTGTTGCCTGTCAGGAAGCTGGACTGAACCCGTACCTCTTTGAGATAGCTAACATCCGCGAACAGGATGCCTGGGTGACCACTGACCGTAGGGCAGCGACCACAAAGGCAAAGCAGTTGGTCAGTGCCGCGGTAGCCTGGGTTCTTTACCAGGAACCCCTTGAGGTTAGGGAAGTTCCGGTTACCCCCAAAGTTATGGTTGTTGGAGGAGGTATTGCCGGTATCCGAGCCGCCCTGGACATTGCTGATGCCGGACACAAGGTTTACCTCGTGGAAAAAGAGCCAAGCCTTGGCGGGCATATGGCACAGTTTGCTAAGACCTTTCCGACACTGGACTGCGCCAGTTGCATCTTGACTCCCCTCCTCAGTGAAGTAGGGCGACACCCGAATATCGAGATAATGAGCTATAGCGAGGTTCAGGCGGTCTCCGGCTATGTCGGGAATTTCAAGGTGAAAGTCAGAAGGAAACCCAGCTTTGTGGATATTGATAAGTGCACCGGTTGCGGAGAATGTGCCAAACAGTGCCCGGTGGAGGTACCCGCTGAGTTCGATTTGGGATTGTCCAAAAGAAAGGCGATATATCGTCTCTTCTCACAAGCGGTCCCCAATGTATTCACCATTGACCGCCGAGGCTGTCCTTCCTGCCGGTATTCCTGTCCGGCGGGAGTCAATGCTCAGGGCTATATAGCTCTTATTTCCCAGGGAAAATTTAAGGAAGCCCTTGAGGTAGTGCGAAAGACCATGCCTTTTGCCGGGGTCTGTGGGCGGGTTTGCACCCATATCTGCGAGACCGAGTGTGAAAGGGGAAAAGTTGATGAACCAGTAGCTATTCAATTCTTGAAGCGTTTTGTGGCTGACTATGAACTCAGGGAGGGCCGGGAAAAAGCCGCTCCAGTTGAAAGGACAAAAGAAGAAAAAGTGGCTGTTGTCGGGTCCGGTCCGGCTGGACTAGCCTGCGCTTATGACCTAGTCAGACTGGGATACCCGGTCACTGTCTTTGAAGCAGCCCCCGAGGCTGGCGGTCTAATGCGCTACGGAATCCCCAGATACCGGCTGCCCAACGAAGTACTGAGCAACGAAATAAGGTACATTGAAGAACTCGGTGTCGAGATAAAAACGAATACCCCGGTGCAAGACCTGACCGAGATTTTTAACCAGGGATACAAGGCAGTATTCCTTGGCACAGGTGCCGGTGTAAGCCAGAAAATGGATATTCCTGGTGAAGACATTGCAGGAGTGCTCCACGCCCTTGATTTCCTCAAGCGGGTGAACTCGGAGGAAAAGGTAGACATAGGCAATCGGGTGGCAGTCATTGGCGGGGGCAATGCGGCTGTGGACAGTGCCAGAGTAGCCAAGCGCCTCGGGGCTAAAGAGGTAACCATTGTTTACCGGCGCTCACGAGCCGAAATGCCAGCCGCAGCCAGTGAGGTTGATGAAGCGCAGCGGGAGGGTATTGAACTCCAGACCTTGGCAGCACCAGTCAGGGTTTTAAGTCAGGATGGCCGCTTGTGCAGTCTTCAGTGCATCCGCATGGAACTGAGAGAACCCGATGCTAGTGGCCGTCGGCGCCCCATACCCATCAAGGGCTCCGAATTCATTATGGATATCGACAACATAATCGTGGCTGTCGGCCAGGCAGTGGACAGGACTTCTCTTCTTGCAAATCTCGAGTATACTGACCGTGGCACCCTGTCCGTTGACCCGGTTACCTGGCAAACCAATATTAAAGGGGTCTTCGCCGGTGGCGATGTCGCTACCGGCCCGGTTGATGTAATAAGCGCCATTGCTGCCGGCAAGGAAGCAGCCATCTCAATAGACCGCTATCTCCGTGGTGTGGACATGAGAGCGGGGAGGCCAGCAGCAAAAGAAAGGGTGCTAGAGGTATCAAAGAAAGGGCTAGAGGTAAAGGCGAGAGGTAGAATGCCGGTTCTCGAGCTGGAAAAACGAGCAACGTTTGCCGAAGTTGAGCTCGGCTTTGATGAAAAAACAGCCATTGAAGAAGCCAAGCGTTGCCTGAACTGCGGAGTGTGCTCTGACTGCCGGGAGTGTATTAAAGCGTGCCAGGCTGGAGCAATTAATTACGATATGCAGGCAAGGACCGTTGAGGTAGACGTTGGTGCCATCATCGTGGCTACAGGCTACGATACCTTTGACCCGTCAGCTATCCCCCAGTACGGCTACGGGAAATATGATAACGTTATTACTGCCCTCCAGTTTGAAAGACTCAGTAATGCCTCCGGCCCCACCCTTGGTAAAATCCAGCTCAAGGATGGCTCAGAGCCTGGGAGTATAGCCATTATTCACTGCGTGGGCAGCCGTGATGCCAACTATCACAAGTACTGCTCCCGGGTGTGCTGTATGTATGCCCTTAAATATTCCCACCTGATAAAAGAAAAAACTAGCGCCGAGGTATACCACATGTATATCGATATGCGTTGCTTCGGCAAGGGTTATGAGGAATTCTACGAGCGTATCTGCGATGAAGGTGTAAATTTCATCCGGGGCAAGGTGGCATACGTTACCGACCAGGCCATACGCGATGAGGAGAAAGGAAAACTGGTCGTGGTGTGTGAAGATACCTTGCTGGGTGCCATGATACGGGTACCGGTGGATATGGTTGTCCTGTGCCCGGCTCTGGAACCACAAACCGATGCCGCAAATATTGCCCGGCTATTTAACATTAACCGCAGTGCCGATGGTTTCTTCCTGGAGAGACATCCCAAGCTTGACCCGGTAGCCACCATGACGGACGGTGTCTTCATTGTTGGCTGCTGCCAGGGTCCAAAGGACATACCGGATACCGTGGCTCAAGCTTCCGCCGCTGCCGCTAAGGTGCTGGCGATGATAAGCCGAGGGTCAGTTGAAGTTGAAGCAGCGACGGCGTTCATTGATGAAGAAGTGTGTAATGCCTGTGGGCTGTGTGTCTCTATCTGTGCCTACCGGGCGATAGAGATAGATGAAAAAAGAAAGGTTGCCCGGGTCAACGAGGCGCTCTGTAAGGGCTGTGGAGCCTGTGCTGTTACCTGCC
>DAOUCV010000025.1:0-4736 GCA_034432095.1 Dehalococcoidales bacterium | reverse complement strand
GTCCATACATCCTCCTTTTTTTCAGAAGGATGTAATATCCCAGTCCAGTTTTGAACCATTAACAGTCTAACTTTCAAGCGTTAACAGTCTAATTTTGAAAAATTAGTAAGAGTCTAGCAGTTAAACTCGACAGAAAATACTAATGGTGCTATAATACTTGTTTTAAGTGGGGGGACAACCTGTGGTAGGGATGCGGCGAAAAGCCAGGATACTGGCTCTCCAGACGCTATATGAAGTTGATTCTGCCGGGCATAGAGCGGAAGAGGTGCTAGACCGTCTCCTGGCTGAGGAAGGACTACCTGAAGAAAATGCCAGCTTCGCTCGTGCTCTGGTAACCGGTGTTATCCAGAACAAGGAGAAGATTGACCGGAATATTGAAAACTTTGCTCCAGCATGGCCTTTAGAACAAATACCGGTGGTCGATAGGAATATTCTGAGGCTTGCAATATTTGAAATTTTGATTGATAATAAAGTGCCGGTTAAGGTAGCTATTAATGAAGCGGTTGAGCTAGCCAAAGCCTTTGGTGCTGATAGCTCGTCCAGGTTCGTTAACGGAGTTTTAGGCTCCATTAGCGCCCTGGTCAATAGATAAGCTCTTAAAAAGGGAGGAGAAAGTGGCAACCGTTTTTGAGCGAGTGAAAAAGATAGTTGTAGAGCAGTTAGGTGTGGAGGAAGAGGAAGTTGTACCTTCAGCTAATTTTGTTGATGATTTAGGTGCTGATTCTCTGGACCTGGTAGAACTGATAATGTCTCTGGAAGAGGAGTTCAGTGACTCGTCCAAGAAAATCGATATACCAGATGAGGATGCTGAGAAGATACTAACGGTACAGGATGCCGTTGATTATATTAAAGACCTTGGTATTCAGGATGAGTAGGCGGAAAATTTCTTGATTAGAGCAGTTTTCTTCGACTGGTTTAACACCCTAGCCCTTTACCATCCTCCCCGAGAAGAATTACAAAGTCAGGCTCTTCGGGAAGTCGGTATCAATGTCCCACCAAAGAAACTAATACCCGGCCTTCTGCTGGCCGATAGGGACTATTTTGAAGAAAATGCCAATTTCCCCATACGACAGAGAAGCCCTGAAGAACAGGCTAAGATTTACGCTCGCTATCAGCAGACGATACTAACTGAGGCCGGAGTCAACGTTTCTGATGACCCTGATATCCTAGGGAGAATCATGAAAAGGACACGAGAGCTATACAAAGGCATAAGATTTGTCCTCTTCGATGACGTTCTATCAACCCTGAAAATGTTAAAGGAGCAAAACTTGACCCTGGGATTATTAACCAATCTGGACACCGATATGAAGCCGATTTGTCGTGAGCTTGGTCTGGGACCCTATATTGAGTTCATCGTTACCTCCGGGGAGGTGGGCGCGGATAAACCCAAACCGGCAATTTTCCTCAAAGCTCTAGAGAAAGCGGGGGTAAAAGCCTCGCAAGCAATCCATGTAGGTGACCAGTATAAACTGGATGTTGTCGGCGCTATGGGGGTGGGTATTAACCCCATACTTATTGACCGCTACAATTCATATCCGGAGGTCACCGACTGCCCTCGAATTCAGAGCTTAACCGAACTAATCAAATACCTTCACTAGAGCCTCCCCAGCCGTCCCCTCTTACTTCGGCATTAGCTCGACGATAGTGACCCCTGTCCCTCCCTCCCCATATTTGCCGAGTCGGTACGACTTAACCAGTGGATGTTTGGCCAGTTGCTCACTGACTACCTGCCGCAGAGTCCCGGTCCCTTTACCGTGAACCACCTTGACGTGATACAGCCCAGCCATAAAGGCATCATGCAAGTATTTATCCAGTTTCAATAGAGCCTCATCAACCGTCAAATGACGCAGGTGTACCTCATCCGTTACTGACATTCTAGTAACCGCAGTTATTTTAGCTGATTCCTTTCTACATTAACTGCCTTTCAGGATTCGCTACTATTATACACTTATCGCTAGAAATTGTTTAATAACCCCAAAGGAGAGTCTAAGAGAAGGCTTCACCACCCTTAGGCTACACTCTGGAAAGTAGAGGCTGGAAAATAGACGGGTCTGTTTGACTCCCTTATTGAAATGAAGGGGTCTTTTAGTTATAATAATCAGTGCCACAAGCCCAAGCAACTACCATATTATGGTGAGTGTAGCCCAGCGGCCAAAGGCGCCAGGTTGTGGCCCTGGAGACCGAGGGTTCAAATCCCTCCACTCACCCCATACATTAAGCACCATAGCTCAGCGGATAGAGCAAGGTCTTCGGATTTGTAGCCTATTGTCCCAAAGAGTCGCTTTACGTTCAAAACCGGACAGAGGACAGAGGTTACAAACTCGCCTGAAAGAGCCTCTTTTTGTGCCTCGTGGCGCTACTCAGGCAAATGAGCAACGATAAAGAAGGGGAGTGGAGAATTTAACCTCCACCCCCCTCCGTTTGGACAGCCTCTACTGCCAGGTTTAGTAGCCCATGGACTTTTTAAGTGCCTTGTCTACCCAGACATATGTCGGGTAATCAATCTCGTTGTCATAACCAACAGTGATCTCACCGTGATAGTTCTGCATCCACGGCCACCACATGGTGTATTGCTCATAAGCCGGGCACCATATCTGAATACATTGTTCAAGCATGTATGGGACTAGGTCCCTCAATTGTCGAGAAACTTCGGCATCATTCTTACCAACGGCGGCGTTGATTGCATCATAAGCTCTCCTGATGCGCTCGCTTTCAAAGAACGAGTGATTATCGAAGCTCTCTATACGCCACTCAAGCAATCTGAAAGGGAGGAAAGTCATGAGGTTACCCCTTATGATTCCTTCCTCGTGTTTTCTCGCCCGCGAAAGGCTACGGAAAATGGACGACTCTAATTGCTGAATCTCCATGTCGACCTTAATATCTGCAAGGTATTCCTTGATCACAGACAGGAAGTCTGCCTCCGTAGCGGAGCCACAAACCACTTTGGTCTTAAAGCCTTCGGGGTAGCCTGCTTCCTTGAGAAGCTGCCTGGCTTTCTCCGGGTTGTAGGTAAAGGGCTCCTTAGCTGACTCAGGTAGCTCATCCCACGGGACATAATACGCCGAGAAATCTGGCAGGGGATAATATGGATAACTGTATACAATGGCGTGGCCACCATAATATTCTTTCACCATTTCCTCTCGGTTTATCGCCATGGATAAGGCCCTCCGAACCCTCAGGTCTTTAAAGGGAAGCTCTGGCTTGTCCATTCTAAAGGCTACAGAACTCATTCCATAGCTTACACGATACTTTAACTCAGGGCACTGCTTCTGAAGTAACTCCGCGTTGTCCCAGGAGATGGGTGAAAACCTATCAAGCTTGCCTGTCCGTAATGCGGCGAGCTGGGTAGATAAATCAGTTATATAAAGGATCTTAACGCTATCAAGATAGGGCAGTTGGTTCTCCGGGTGGAGAGGGTCTTTCATCCAGTAATTAGGGTTCCTCTCGTAATATGTTAGACTTCCAGGGACATAGTCCTTCAGTATAAAGGGTCCTGTCCCAATAGAATTCCTCCAGTCCTTCATATCGCCATATTGCTGAACCACGTCGGGGCAGTTCATCCACAGGAAGTCACCGCACACCAACAACATCAGCCCCTGCATCTCAGCAGGAACCTTAACTTCAAGCGTATACTTGTCCAGCGCTCTTGCGGATTTCGGTCTCTTCTCTGCAGAGTAAGCACCGAAATGGTAACTGGTTGGGGTAGTGAAAGAACGCATTATGCTCCAGGCTGCATCAGAGGCGACAAATTCCCTTCCGTTTGCCGGTGGTTTATTATGCCAGTGCACTCCCTTACGGATGTGAAAGATAATTGTCTCATTATCGGGCAATTCCCAGCTTTCCGCCAGGGAACCTGTCTCCAGGTTTATAAGCCCAAGAAATCCGCTAACCCATCCAGTTTCACCACTGCCGGCCGGTCCCTTTGTCCAGTCTCCCCTCATCAATTCTTCGACAGTAAGCCAGTAGCTACGGCACTCCATCAAGAGGGTATAAGCGGGGTCAAAACCCATCGGTTCGTTGTGTTGTATCGTCAGCGTGCCCCCGTATTTCGGCACTTCTGGCGGGAGGAGCCCCGGCTTTTCCTCCGCCACCTTTTCCGCTACCGCTTTCTCTTCTGTTTTTACTACTACTGCTGCTTTTTCCTCCGCTTTTTTCTCCTCAACTTCCTCCGGGGCGCAGGAGGCTATCACCAGGGATAGCACCATCAGGAAACTAACCAGCATCCAGACAATTTTCTTTCTCACGGTTATTTCACCTCCGCATGGAATTTTAACGGCAAGCCCTACTTAGTCTTTTCTCATCCTCCTCCCTTTCTCTCTCCAAACCTTATGTGATTCGCACTTTTTCTACATGCCATAAAAAATATAACGCTATCCTTGAAATCTGTCAAGACGTTTTCGGCACGCCTCTTTTGTATTCTTGACAGTGATGAGATGATACTAAATTCTATTTCCATATCGGACAAAGCTAGGTACATCGCCAGAGAAGGCATCCTGGACAGCGCTAAGGCGCCTTTTACAGCAAATAGCGATGGCAACTTTGCAGTGGCGCTCATCAAACCAACTACCCGAGCCTTTGTCAGCGTCAGGCATCAGCCCCATCTGGTAAGATGTGATTTTGAGGGTATGTTAGGAATTTTTGAAAATTAGACTGTCTACAGCTATCTAATTTTTCAAAATTGGACTCTTGGGAACTCGTTTAGCGGATAGGTAACCGACTTTACCATCCGGTTCTCC
>DAOUCV010000024.1:0-26817 GCA_034432095.1 Dehalococcoidales bacterium | reverse complement strand
TACTCCAGTCTCACGCTGGATTCGCCGATGACTCCAGCCTAATTCCAGTAAAGCCAGTATTTTCTGTTTGTCTGCCATTCTAAGGTAGTTCCCCATTGGCACCTCCATCTTTTTTGATGGAGTATGCCAGATTTTCCTACCTTAAATGGCGGATTTTCAGGTGTCCCTCCCTGGCCCTTTTTGGGTGTCCCCTAACATTATACCTTAACTTTGAAATTCATGAGGCAATAATGGAGGAGCGTGTGAAACAATCAAGGGGAAGAATCGCTCTCTCTGATGTTGTCATGTCTAATTTCAGGCACTTAACCTTATTAGGTGATGATATTCCCCAAGTCAACACGGATAAGGGGAAACAAGAACTAATTGACATTATCCAGACAAATAAAGATGATGATTTCAAACCTGATGTTCTGATACTTGACAATAGGTGGAAAATGACTCTTGGAGACCCAAACCAAGAGGCTAATATCAAGCCCTTATGTTTGAATCTAGAGGAAATCAGGAAAGAATTCGCTCCTATTGCAATAATTGTTATACACCATCACGGAAAGGGAACTACTGGTGTAGGTGCAGGTAGCAGTTCTTGGGACAGGTGGGTAAATACAGCCTTTGATATGATACCACATCATTGGGAAGGGACTCAAGGCGGACTAAGACCAAGTAAAGAGGTTAAAGTTGAAATTGGTGGCAACTATACGGCAGGTAAAACCCTATACCTTGTCAGGGATAAGTGGAATTTTTGGCTAGGAGGTAGTGAGGTGTGGCAGAAACTATTGACCAAGCAGGAAGAGGCACAGCAGTTCATAATTGAGGAGCTTCAAGATGGAGCAAAAGCCGAAGCTGATGTCAAAGCTAGGGCAATAAGTGCCAGTATCAAAGATGCAACTTTTGAGATTGCCTTACGCAAGCTAAAGACCAAGAAGATGGTATCAGCCAGACAAGACCCTACGAAACAGGGAAGGCATAACATCCTGGAGTTGACCCCGCATAAAAATGATTAGGATATTAAGATTATAAAATCCTATACATATTTTGTGGTGAAGCAAAATCCTAAAATCCTAAACCTTTTTAAGGCAGGTAGGAAAGGTTGACTAACTGATAGGTGGGGGGTAGGGATGGGGGAGGTTCATGTAGGGAGGACTCGAATATAACAAGGCTAGATAATAGCCAATAAGGTTTTAGCTATGACCGACAGAAGTCTAATACTAACCGAGGCTAGAATGATGACCAACAGACAAATAAGTCCAGAGTCCAGCTATGACCAATACTATTATCCCCATCCAGAGTGCTGACCAGTCCAATGAGTGTAACCATGACCAATAATCCACTAACTGAGGAGATGATTAGGCAGTGGTTAAAAGACCACCGAGTAGAGTATAATAGTGCCACCGAGACTATCAAGGCTTGTCTGGTCAACTTCAAACTACACAGACGGCATAGGAAGCTGGTCTGGGCTATCTATACCAGAACTGATTTTAGTCATCCGAAAGGGGGAGTAGAATGAAAAAAATAGCAATTGGCGTTGTTTTAGCTGCTATCATCACCCTTGTTGGCTGTGCTACACCATCCGCTGTCCCTAATCAATCAGGGTTAATAGAAATCCAGTCTAAGCAAACAGAATCAGTAAGTTATGAAGTAGTGAGAACATTTACTGATAGTGTTATTGTTGGCACAAAGCCTGTAGGGATGGGGTCACCACTCACGGGGTCTACTAGCACGGGGTCTGCAGTTGACCTTCGTAATAGAGCCTGTGTTGAAATCAAGAACACGAGTAACATAGCTGGGTTATTCAGTGTCAATTTTTCCTTTGGTGGAGGATACTTTGGTCGGGATTTAATCTATCTGAAACCTGGTGAAACAGGGGTAGCATCATATATTCCATTCCACACATTTGAGGACTTCAGAAGTGGACTTAGTGATAAAGAATTTAATGACAAAACCGCCAAGTGGGAGTATGAGATTACTCCAATAACATTGAACCCATAAATCCCACGCTCCAGATTTTAGCCTTGACTGGATTTTTTCTATGAGCCAATCTTCGGGTTGGGTGGCTAGGGTCAAGCTAACGGATGGGGATATACCCCCCATACCAATTGTGGCTAAGAGTAGATAGGGGAATCTATGGCTATGAATCCGATAGACTCCCCTTGCTTACCAATGATAGCCTTGATGCTTACCACTTTAGCTATGACCAACGGATTGCTAGTCCACTACGGGACTATACAGCTTCAGACTATCCTCAAACTTTACCGACTTCGTATAGCGGTCTACCATAGCCAGGGATTCCCACCTGCCTAATCGCATAATGTGAAGGGAATCTACTCCACGCTTGCTGAGCACTGAAGCGAATGTCCTTCTGAAAGTATGGGCTGAGAACCTAATCCCCGTCTTAGTTGACAATCTGTCTATCATGTCTCTGATTCCCCACCAGTTCAAATCCCATAGCCTATCATCGCTATGGTATTGTGATAGCCATTCCCTGAGTAGCTTTTCAGTTCTCTGACCGAATGGAGCCAGTCCTTCTTTACCACCTTTGCACCATACCTTGATTAACCGATGTTGCCAGTCTATATTGTGGGGATTGATGTTGGCTAACTCCGATAGCCTTAGTCCCGAATCAGCAAAGAGGGATATGATAGCTTTATCCCGAATTGTCTCCGCCTGCATTATAAGGTAGTCTAACTGCTCTGGCGTTAGTGAAGGTAGTATCCTCTTCCCCACTTTTGGAGCATCCACAGCCAAGATGGGGTTGTCTTGGGGATTGAGGTTATAACCAGACTTCTTGGAGTATAACCAGTTGTAAAATGCTCTTATTGCTCGGTAGTAAGCGTGTTTACCACCATCGCTACAGCCAAGGTTATCAAGGAACTGGGTTATATCCTGTCCTGTAACATGGAATCCTACCACAGGGTTAGCAAGCCTCAGATAGCCATCGTAGAACTCTATGGAACGAGGACTTAAACCCTCCCGTCTGGATTTAAGGAAGTTGCTTACCAGTTGCTTACCATTTTCCATAATGTGGTAAGCATTTTGTGTTGGCAGTTGTTGGGATTTTACCCCCAACAATGGTGTTTTTGAATCTGGCGGGAGCGCATGGGAGTCGAACCCACCGAAGACACTCTTAATGCCCCCCGACGGATTTGAAGTCCGCGAAGCCCACCGGGACTCATCCGCTCCCGGAAAATCTAGGTAGCTCAAGTATATATTATTTTAAGGGTTTTTATCAACCTTATTCTCTTAATCCCCCTTTTTCCTTATTTTTTTAACAAGACCGTCCAATTTTTTGACAACTACGCTTCACACTGAAGTATAATTGTGGTAGAAAGAAGAAGGTTATGAGGGTTATTTTTCTTGAGGATGTGCCCAATGTAGCCAGGGCTGGCGAGATAAAAGAGGTGGCTGATGGTTATGGGAGGAATTTTCTTCTCCCCCGAAGACTAGCTTTACTGGCTACCCCTGCGGCGGTAAGTGCTGTGGAGGTAAGGCTTAAGAAGGAAGCCCGAAGTCAAGCTCAAACGGAAGCCGAGCTGCTTGAGGTGGCTAACCGGTTGGATGGGAGGGAGATTTTCTTGCTCGCCCGGAGCGGGAGCAAGAAACGCCTGTACGGGTCAATTACCACGGCTGATATTGCTGCCGAACTGGAGAAGACCTTCGGCGTAGCTGTTGATAAGAGGAAAATTGAGTTAGCCGAGCCCATTCGTGAGCTCGGAAGCTATGAAGTGAATATCAAACTGGCTAAGGATATAGTGCCTAAGATAAAGGTCACGGTGACGGGAGAAAGCGCTTAAAACAGTCTTTTCTATGGTCTCAAAAGGAGGCAGACTCGGGTCGTATGGAAAGATTACCGCCGCACGATATTAATGCCGAGGAATCAGTAATCGGTGCGCTCCTCATAGATGGCGAGGCTATCCACAAAATCACCCCGCTACTTCCGGAGCCAGACTACTTCTACCACGAGCGGACTCAATGGCTGTATGGGGCGTGTCTGGCACTGGCCAAACGTGGCGAGGCAATAAACCAGATTACGGTGGCTCACGAATTGGACCGGCAGGGAAAGCTGGGTAAGTGTGGTGGGGTTGCCTACCTGAGCCATCTGGTATCGATAGTGCCTACCTCGCTCGATATTGAGAGCTATGCCAAAAATGTCTATAGCACGGCGGTTAGCCGCCGTTTGATAGAAGCGGCTCGGCAAATTGAGGCCATTGGCTACGAGGCGGACCCTGACCCTGATAACAGTCTGAATAAGGCGGAAGATGTTCTCTTCAAGCTGCGCCGGGGACAGAGTCCCAGGGACTTCGTCCATATTCGTCAGGTACTCGACAAATACTTTGAGGAGGTTGCTCCTGGTCCAACTCCCAGAGGGGAAGGTCGCAAGGGGGTACTGCCTTATACGCTTTCTGGATTTACCGGACTGGATGAGCTTCTGGGTGGATTTCAGCATTCTGATTTTATTGTGGTTGGCGGGCGGCCGAGTATGGGTAAGACCAGTTTCGTTCTTAATATTGCCCGAAATGCGGCTGTGGAGCAGGGGGCTTGTGTTGCCATATTCAGTCTGGAGATGGCGCGGGATTCACTGGTCTGGAGGCTGCTATCCAGTGAATCCGGGGTTAACCTGAGTCGCATTCGCCTTGGGCTTCACACTGAGGAAGAGGAAAAAAGGATTATGGATGCTACTGGTATCCTTTCCGAAACGGCGATATATATTGATGATACCCCTCAACTCCGCATGATGGAAATGCGAAGCAAGGCAAAGCGGCTTCATTTTGAACATCATATCGACCTCGTTATCCTTGACTACCTGCACCTGATGCAGATAGAGGGCAGGGCAGAAAGCAGGGTTCAGGAGATTAGCGCCATTTCCCGTTCCCTTAAGGGGCTGGCCCGTGAGCTTGATACACCTGTCTTGGCGGTATCGCAACTGAGTCGGCAGCCTGAATTCCGTGCTTCACACCTGCCCCAACTTTCTGACCTCAGGGAAAGCGGGAGCATTGAGCAGGATGCCGATGTTGTCATCTTTATCGACCGTGACGAGTTGCACTATCCGACCAGGGAAGCCTGGGAGCTTGCTCACCCAGGTGAACAGTACCCACCACCAGCCGATGTTATCGTTGCCAAGCACCGTAACGGTCCTATCGGGCAGATAAAACTTCGTTTTGTACCGTCAATGGCTAGGTTCGAAAATATTGGTAGTGCAGAGCCGAGTTTACTATGAAGCAGTTTAGCGGTTTCCCTGCCAGGATGCGATTCACACCCATACCCAATCTATTCTTTAGCAGCCTGCTCCCGCAGATAAGCGATATTGCCGAGTTAAAGACAACCCTCCATATTTTCTGGTTACTTTATGGCAAACGGGGTTATCCTCGTTTTGTCACTCATCATGAGCTACTTACTGACAAGAGCCTGATGGCTAGCTTCAGGGAAGGGGAAAAACCGCCGGAGGAGGTGTTGGGTAGTGCTTTGGACGCAGCGGTCAGGCGGGGAACAATCCTCCATCTAGTACTGGAGAGAGATGGCTCACCCGAAGATGTTTATTTCCTTAATACTGAGTCTGATAGACGGACAGTGGCTAAGATTCAGAATGGTGAGCTTGCCCTGGCTGGATTGAGGGCGGGGAGACCGTCACAGCCTGTCGTTGACACGGAGCCGCCACCAGATATCTTCGCTCTTTATGAAGAGAACATCGGCATGCTGACGCCGATGATTGCTGAGTGGCTTAAAGAAGCAGAAAAGCTCTATCCTGAAGCCTGGATTAAAGATGCCATCAAGGAGGCGGTTAGCTTAAATAAGCGAAGTTGGCGATATATTGACCGGATTTTAGAGCGCTGGTCAGCCGAAGGCAGGGGTGATGGAACATATCAGCGAGATTCTAAGAAGACAGATAAATACAGCAAACAAAAATACGGGCACATGGTCAAGCGCTGAAGAGGAAGGGGTCTTGCCCGCTTCAGCGTGCCCTATCTGTAAAGGGGTAAGATTTGTTCATCCTCTGTTGCCCTCCGGGAAGCCAGACTATAGCCGGGTTGTCCCCTGCCGGTGTACCAAGCGGGAGCCAGATACAGAGCGTAGGGCTCACCTGCAACGCTACAGTAACCTGGGCTGGCTGACTCGCCTCAATTTTGACAATCTGATTCCTCAAGGTAAAAGTGGGAATGCGGCTGATCAGGAGCTGTTTAGCCGTGCTTATCAAGCTGCCAGGGCTTTTGCCGATGAGCCTCAGGGATGGCTGGTCCTGACCGGACCGAGCGGCTCGGGCAAGACCCATCTAGCTGCGGCTATTGCTAACCGTTGTATCGAAAACAATCGTCCCGTTTTCTACATTACCACTCCGGACTTGCTTGACCACCTGCGTTCTAGTTTCGACCCGAGTAGCGAGATAACTTATGATGAGTTCTTTGAGCAGGTGCGCAATACTCCCTTGCTGATTCTCGATGACCTGGGTGCTCAGTCCAGTACTCCCTGGGCCAAGGAGAAGCTGGAGCAGCTACTAAGTTATCGCTACAATAATCAGCTACCTACAGTAATTGTTTCCATCGTTCCCATTGACGAGCTGGAGGAGAGAATACGCACTCGCCTGATGGCCGCTCACCCTTATCAGTTAGGCGCTTTTGAGGAAGGGTCGCCAGGCTTGTCAACCCTTAACTGGTCTCCTCAGTTCGAACTGCAAAAAAGTATGACCTTTGATACCTTTGAGAAGCGGGATAACCTGCCGCTGGAGGAGCGCGAAAATCTGAGGGAAGCCCTCCGTTTGGCTCAAGACTTCGCCAGGTCACCTGAAGGCTGGCTGGTGTTTCAGGGAGATAATGGCTGCGGCAAGACCCATCTGGCGGCAGCCATTGTTAATGAGCGCTATCAGAACAAACAACCAGCTTTGTTCATTGTGGTGTCTGATTTCCTTGACCATTTACGCTCTACCTTCAGTCCGGAGAGCAAGATATCCTATGACCAGCTTTTTGAAAGTGTCAAGACTACCCCATTGCTTGTCCTGGATGACTTTGGTAAGCAGACAACCACACCCTGGGCAAAGGAAAAGCTCTATCAGGTTATCAACTATCGCTACAATGCTCGGTTGCCAACGGTAATTACGACTAACTGCACAACGGATGAGCTAGATGGTTCGATACTATCCAGGTTTATCGACCCTCAGATAAGCACATTTTTTACCATCACGGCTCCAGACTACTGGGCTGGCCGGCATAGTCAAAGGGGAGCGTCTCACAGTAGCCATAGAAGCCGCCGGGGCTAGGGGCAAAAGAAGACTTGCACTGCCTGAAGTTTTCTAGTAAAATGGGCAAGTTCGGTGTGGAAAACTCAGCAATGATAAACCTTCCGGTTCTGGTGCTAAATCAAAGCTATGAGCCACTAAATATTTGTCGAGTCCGGCGAGCTATAGTGCTGATTTATCAAAATAAGGCTGAGATGCTGGAAAACGGCTCCGGCTTTATCCACTGGGTCAACGGCGCTTTGCCGGTACCTTCGGTAATCCGCTTAGCTTCTATGGTCAGGCGTCGTCCACAGTCGGAGAGAAAGCTGACCCGGCTTGAAGTTTTCAAACGTGACCGGTATACCTGCCAGTATTGTGGCAGAGAAAGTCGACAGCTTACCCTGGACCATGTCGTTCCTCGATACCGAGGCGGACAGCATACCTGGGAGAATGTGGTCAGTGCCTGTGTTCCGTGTAATCGGCGTAAGGCGGGTAAGACTCCCCAGGAAGCTGGCATGAAGTTAATCTGTCAGCCTTCCCGCCCCCGTGTTAGCGGTCTTTTTTATTTTTCTGCTTACTACCCCCATAGTCGGAGTGAATGGCAGAAATACCTCCCTGGGTGAGATTTTTATCGGCTCTTGCCCCTCGCTAGTTTGCTTGTTCGCAGTTCTAGGCTGAGGTTTTGCCAGCTACTTAGCCGGAGGGGGCGCATATGGTGGCTCTTTAACCAGACGTTCTAGAATATCGTACCACGTATAGTCCACCAGAGCTACGTCGTTTGTACTTGGAGCTTGCACATAATCGGCTGCGCCATTTGGTGTCCTATCGCCTATCATATTCTTCATGATATGCCCATTCTTCAAGGTCAGTGTAATTTCCATCCGCGGGTTAAGTAAGCCGAATTCAGCAAGTTGCTCGGGGGTGGCATTTTCGGCAATGACCCTGACGGCTCCGGGACCGCTTAAGAGAAGCGGTATGCCTCCTCCCCATCGCTCTTTATCTATTGCCGACCGCTGAGGGTCATCAAAGTACCAGGGGAACTTATCCGGTTCTTCTATTTTAATAAATGCCTGGCTCATGTTCTCACGGGGGAGCCGTATTTCAATATGTTGGATGTCTTCCATTTCTACCTGCCATACGAATATCTGAGGCTCTGGTGTTTCCGGAGGCTTGGGGATGTTGAAGAAGTAGTAACCCCCTCCAATAATGAAGAGAACGACCAGCAGGATAAGGATGTTTTGTAGTTTCAAGAAATTCCCTCCCTGAGATAAGCCTGTCCCACTATCTTCTGCGCCACCATGTGATACCTCCGGCGAGCAAGACTAACAGTGGTAGCAGGCCGATACTGGAGATTCGTATGAAATTGGTTACCTCTGGTCCAACCACTAGCATTCGGAAGGGAAGAACCTTGCGTTCGATTGAAATTAGCTCTTTCCCTGTTGTCAGCAACTCTACGGCATTAAGAAAGAGGTTGCCATTGTCGCCGTTGTAGAAATGCTGGTTGGCCGCGAAGTCGGAATCGCCGATGACTATCAAGCGGGTCTTTTTAGTTTCTTCAGTTGATTGTCCTTCAGTTTGTTCCGGCGGGACCGGGAAAATGAGAAAGCCAATGTTCAGGGGACCCGCTAAATCAGTTCCTTCATTAAACTCCGGTTTTTTTTCAAGGCTAAAATCTTTTTCCAGCCAGCTATTCTGGCTCGTCCTGAGCAGGGAGTATAGTACAATTGAACTCTTTTCACTTGTCCAGTAAATGAGTGAGGGCACCCCTTGCTGTGTTACTACAACCTGGGGTTTATATTCAGCTTTGGGGATAATGGCCGTGGCTCCGGGGAAGTAGGTGGTGGTCAGTTGGAAGAAGTTTCGGCTCCTCGGCACGATAGGGGTGTCTATGTTGGGGCTTAGATAAGACGAAGGGTCAACAATGGTCCCGTCCTCTATATCAACACCCCATAAAGAGACCAATTGCTTAATCTCTTGTGGGCAGTCAGGATTCACCAGGATCATTAACCATCCGTCGTTTTCAAGATAGTTCTCCAGGATTTCGACCTCGCTCTTATCTAGTGACTTTGTTGGTCCGGCGATGATAAGGGCGGCACAGTCCTCGGGTATGCTCTTGGTAAACAGGAGGTCCAGCGTCTCTACCTTGTAGAGGTTATCGAGCAGGCTTTCCTTTGCGTAGTTATAGCCTCCGCTAATAGTGGCCTCGCCGTGCCCGGTGAGGAAATAGACCTTTTTCTGGACAATACCGGTGACCTCCAGAATAGCGCTGGTGAAGGCGTGTTCTGCTTCATAACCAATAATTTGTTGCCCCGTACTATCCGTAACTACAATCTCCCTCGGCGATACCAGGCGCCGTCCGCGCTCAGTTTCAAAGACAACTGACCCGTATTGGGTTATGTTATACTGCCTCGCCTGGTCTGGGTGCTCGTCAGGGTCGATAGATTTTATACTGAGCTTGTCGGTATAGTTCTGGTACTCTTCAAGCAGACTGGTGACATAGGTATTGGTTCCGTAGTAGTCATTGGGAGTAAAGAAGCACACTGCTTGTACTGGCGTTTCCAGCTTGCGGAGGACGTCCTTTGTCTGGGAGGTGAGGGTGAATTCTGCCAGAGCGGTAACATCAAAGCGGTGATAGTTGCCAATGCTAATAGCATTGATTAAGAGGGTGATGCCGACGAAGATTGAGACCATCACGGTAGTGCCGGTGCTAAACCTGCCCCGTCTGCCGGTGATAGCCCGGCTCACCTGTCTGAAGTCAATAATAAAGGCTCCAGCCAAGCATAGCACGCCCAGCGCCAGCAACGCCCAGGCTGCCCATCTGATGTCGGGCAGCAGCACCATGACCACCAGTCCCACCAGCAAGGCTAGCAGACCGAGTCCGGCGATTAACCAGGAGTACCGATAAAAGCTAGAGGTAGCCTGCATTTAACTCCACCTACTGTTTTCGAGCGACCTGATTGCCAGGAATAAAAAAAGGGCCGTAATGCTTAAATAGTAGACTAAGCCTCTGGTATCTATTACTCCCTTAACAAAATCCGGGAAATAATAAGAGAGCGAAAAATAGTGAATGACCTTACCCAGGGCTTCGGGGAGGTAATTGGCGGCGACGCCAATGAACCAGAGGGCAAAGAGGATCCCCCCGGCAACCACGGCTGACACAATCTGATTTGAGGTCAGCGATGAGGCAAAGAGCCCTATGGCCAGACAGGTGCTACCCAGAAGAAAGATGCCAAGGTAACCGCTGCCAATGGCACCCAGGTCAGGGTCACCAAATATAATCAGAAGGAGGGGATAATAGAAGGTGAGCGCCAGCATAACGAGAAGAATCCCCAGGCTACCCACAAACTTGCCCAGTATGATTTCACTATCTCTTACCGGTGCCGTGAGCAATAGTTCTATTGTCCCCAGTTTCTTTTCTTCGGCAATTAAGCGCATGGTGAGCACCGCTGATAGTAGTAGCAGAATGATGCTACCAGATTCTAAAAAGCCTCTGATACTCGTTTCAAGATAGGTAGAGGAACTGATACCAAAGAAGACACCGGTAATCACCAGAAAGATGCCGGTGACTATATAGGCCATAGGGGATGCCAGGTAGGACTTGAACTCCTTTTGAGCAATAGTTAACGTGTTCTTCACTGGTCTGTCTCCTCTTCGGTGGTTAATTTAAGGAAAATATCCTCAAGGCTCATTTCTATGGCTTCTAGGGAGAGTAGAGTCCAACCACTTTGGGCGATGGCTTGAGTTATCTTACTGCGCAGGTCCTGCCCTGCCGGGTATTCAACAGTGTAGTGAGAGCCGTCATATCTGACCCGGAGAACACCTTTAATCTGGCGCAGACGCTCCAGCACTTTCTGGGAAGGGCCTTCTACTTCTAACCGGATGCGCTTTGCCCCAGCTACCATTGCGGAGAGATTCTCAATACGGTCCTCAGCGACAATCTTGCCTTCATGGATGATAATCACCCGTTCACAGGTCATGCTTACTTCGGGCAGGATGTGGGTGGAGAGGAGGATAGTACGCTCCTTACTCAGCTCCTTGATTAGTCTTCTTGTCGCGGCTACCTGGATGGGGTCGATGCCTACGGTTGGTTCGTCCAGAATCAATACCTCTGGCTCATGAATGAGCGCCTGAGCCACGCCAACTCTCTGCCTGAATCCCTTTGATAGTTTACCAATGAGTACATCAATATATTCTTCGAGGTGGCACATTCCCACCACATCTTCTATCCTAGTCTTTATCCTGTTCTTATCCAGCCCCCTGAGTCTGGCTAAAAATTCAAGGTAGGAGCGGACGGTCATGTCAGTATATAGCGGCACTGATTCAGCGAAATAGCCGATATGTTGGCGCACCTCCAGGGAATGGCTCAGCACGCTGTAGCCGGCGACCCATGCCTCACCTTGGGTTGGCGCCAGAAAGCCGGTAAGGATGCGCATCGTAGTCGTCTTTCCCGCAGCATTGGGGCCAAGGAACCCCACGATTTCTCCCTTTTCTACATTGAAGCTAATATTGTCTAGGGCAAGGCGCTTCCCATAGTATTTGGTTAAATTTTTCACCCGTATCATTCTTGTTCTTCCTTAATTGGTAGCCCCAAACAGCGTTTATGTTACTTAGAACTGGTTCCTCTACCAGTTCTTTTTGACAGTTGCCAGTTTATCCAAGCATAGGTCTCAGAGTCAAATCCATTATGGAGTCCGTGATAGGATATTTTATGTAAGCCCATTGCTTCGGAAATCCAGTTATTGAAGGCGTTGTTGGCCAATGTTGGGAGGTACTTCTCGTCCACCTGTCGGGCATCGGCCTTTTCCGAGACCATGAACAGATAGTAAGAATCGTAGGCGGGTGACGTAGGGTCGGTTATGCTTGTATCGTAATACACCAGGGGCTCGCTGATATTGTCAGTGCTGAGGCTAAAGATGATATCATCGTACCTGGATTCGTAGACGACGCCACGAGGTACCCAGCCAAGGTCGCCCCCTTTGTCTCTGGATGTTGCATCCAGTGATAGTTCCCTGGCAAGGTCAGCGAAGCTCTCTCCTTTTTCCCACCTCGCCCTTACCTTCTCCGCATCTTCTTTGGTGTCAACCATAATAACATTAAGATGAACCTGTTCGACTATCGTATTCATTCGCGCGGCTACATACTCATAGAGGTAGGAAGCCATAATGCTGGTAGCAGTAATTTCTCTGTATTCAGAATTTGATAGTTTGGTCTCGTTGAGCCGCTGGCGGTACCACTCCTTAAATTCACTCTCGGTGATATTTCCACTTGCCCCCCCGGCAATCCTCCTCAACTCCCGGTCAATATCCTCCGGGGTGACTTTTATACCATACTTCGGTGCCTCCAGTTTGATTATCACTTCTTTAGTCAGGTTCGTGAGCATATACATAGGGTCGGTGCCGGATGCTCGACATCTCTTTATGAAGTAGTCCATACGTAGAGAGATGTCGTCTACAGTAATCACGGTACGGCCATAAGGTGCGGCGTAGCTTTGATACCAGCCAACCCCGACAATAATTAGTATGATAACAATGACCGCTAGGGCAATAATAACCCCCGTAAATGTCTGTGGCCGGGTGCTAACGGTAGCCGGTAATTGCTCTACTGGCCTTCTGGCAGTTTGCTTCTTTTTAGCTTTAGGCATATACTTCACCTTGGTTTAGCATGGTATATTCTGAGTTATTTACTACGGCAGAAATAAATAGCTCTATCTAACGGAAGAAGTCTCTGATGCTCCTACTGACAACGAGGCTCGCCGCCTTACCCAAGCTTCTAAAGGCTAGACCCGGTGACAGGCAACCCAGTGTTCGCCACCGATATCTCTCCCCACTGGCACCTGTTCCTTGCAGATGTCAAGTGCCATATGACATCTGGGGTGGAAGTTGCAGCCAGGAGGGGGATTGACCGGGCTGGGTACATCACCGCTCAGCAAGATCCGTTTTCGCTGGCGGTCGACCACGGGGTTAGGAATAGGGACTGCTGACAGCAATGCCTGGGTATAAGGGTGAAGTGGGTTATCATAAAGCTCATCGCTATTGGTAATCTCCACAATCTTACCCAGATACATGACTGCCACCCGGTCACTGATATGACGAACCACTGAGAGGTCATGGGCAATGAAGAGATAGGTCAGTCCCATCTCCTCTCGGAGTCTTATCAGCAGGGTGATAATCTGCGTCTGAATGGAAACATCCAGCGCTGAAACAGGTTCGTCACAGATGATAAATTTGGGTCTTGTCGACAGCGCCCGGGCTATCCCGATACGCTGCCGTTGCCCACCGCTGAATTCGTGGGGATAACGGTCAGCCATAGAAGGGTCGAGCTGCACCAGTCTGAGTAGCTCAGCAACCTGCTCCCGGTATGCCTTGCCCTTGGCGAGATTATGGACGAGCATTGGCTCACCGATGATATCCCCGGCAGTCATGCGGGGGTCAAGTGAAGCATAGGGGTCTTGAAATATCAATTGCATATCCTTACGCAGACTTCTTAGCTCACTGGCTTTTATTCGGGTAAGGTCTTTCCCTTCGAAAAATATCTTGCCGCCAGTAACTTTATAAAGCTGCAGGATACAACGCCCGGTAGTGGTCTTGCCACAGCCGCTTTCGCCCACCAGCCCCAGGGTCTCACCTCTCTTGATATAAAAACTTATCCCGTCTACCGCTTTAACCTCACCTACTTTCCGCCGCATAACACCAGCCAGTACCGGGAAGTACATATAAAGGTTCTCTACTTCGACTAAATGGTCGTCTCTTGCCATCAGGCAACCCTCTCAAATATTTCTGTCTCTTCTCTTCTAAAGCAAGCCGACAGATGATTATCTCCTACTTGAGCTAACTCTGGTCTTTCCTCGCTACATCTGGCAATGGCATAGCGGCAGCGAGGCTGGAAAGCGCAGCCCTTGGGTAGATGCGCCAGATGGGGCGGCATGCCGTCAATAACGAATAGCTTGCGCTTTCGGGGTAGGTCCAGCCGAGGGACTGAACCAAGTAGCCCCATGGTATAGGGGTGCCTTGGCTCGCTATATATGACATCGGTCGGTCCCGACTCCACGAGCCGGCCAGCGTACATCACGTTCACCCGCTCAACATAGCGGGCAACTACCCCAAGGTTGTGGGTGATAATAATCACCGCAGTACCAAATTGTGACCTTAAGTTGTTAAGCAGTTCCAGAAGTTGTGCCTGAACGGTAACATCAACCGAGGTAGTGGGCTCGTCAGCTATTATCAGGTCGGGGTTGCAGCTCAGTGCCATAGCCATCATTATCCGCTGCTGCATCCCCCCGCTAAACTGATAAGGATAGTCATTTGCCCGCCTTTCGGCATCCGGAATGCCCACTAACTTTAATAATTTGACCGCTTCCTCGAATCCTGCTGCCCTATCCATGCCCCGATGCAGCTCAAGCGACTCGGATAATTGGAGCCTAACGGAAAGCACCGGGTTCAGGGACGTCGTTGGCTCCTGAAAGACCATTGCTATCTGGGCGCCCCTGATGTGACGCATCTCCTCGTCGGAGAGCTTGAGGAGGTTCCGTCCCTTAAAGATAATCTCGCCACCAACGATGACACCTGGCGGATAGGGAATAAGACGCAAGATGGAAAGAGCACTCACGCTCTTGCCGCAGGCACTCTCTCCAACCAGCCCTACACATTCCCCCTTATTGACATAATAGGAAAGACCATCAACGGCTCTGACTTCTCCTTCGTCGGTGTAGAAGTACGTTTTCAGGTCCTTAATTTCAAGAATTTTCTCTGCGATTATATCACCTCACTTCTTTTTACGGATTCTTGTCTTATTAAAACTGGATAAACTCTGAGCTCAGCTTTGGAGCTTAGCCAGTTCAGCCTTTTTCTTGGCTACCATCTTTTCGAGCTTTTCTTGGGTTATCCCGCCATAGCGGCCGAGACCACCCCTCAGCCTTGGGTCGAATAAGTCTCTCACTGCATCTCCCAGCATGTTGACGGCGAATACCAGGATAGACAGGGCAAGACCGGGCCAGAGAGCCATCCAGGGAGCCTGGAGCATGTAGGTGCGTCCCGGTCCGCTAAGCATGCCTCCCCAGCTGGGCATCGGTGGTGGAATACCAAATCCCAGGAAGCTGAGCGCTGCCTCAGCGAGAACCATGCCGCCCAAGCCCATGGAAAATCCGATAATCATCATAGGTAAGACATTAGGCAGGACATGCCGCAAGAGAATCTTGAAGTTGGAGAGACCAATAGCCCTAGCCGCTTCAAAATACACATTCTCCTTAATGGCGGTAACAAAGCTTCGGGTCATTCTTGACCCACCGCCGAGCCCGCCTGATATCCCCAGGACAAGTACCACCTGAGTCAGCCCCCCTCCCAAAAGGGACATTATAATTAAATAAAGAACCAGCCCCGGGATACTCATCCAGGCATCCACAAACCTCTGCACTACCATGTCAAACTTGCCGCCAATGAATCCCGAACTACAACCCAGGAAAAACCCGACAACCGCGCTAAGAGCAGAACCCGCTATGGCGACAATCATGGAAACTCGAGAACCGTAGATAACGCGGCTGAGCAGGTCTCGCCCCAGGTTATCACACCCCAGCCAGTGTTTGGGTGACGGGGCAGACAGACGGTCAGCCAGGATAATCTCGTTGTAACCGTAGGGGGCTAGGACATCGGCAAAAATCGCGACCAGACATAATATCACAACTATGACCAGACCGACAGTACCCAGTGGCTTCTCCTTGACCAGCCTGGTAAAGAACTCAGCCCAGGCGTTGCGCCTCTTCCGTTCTGCCGTTACCCTTACTTCTCGTACATACTGGACGTCAGCCATTTTTCTGCTCCGCTCCTATCGGTACTGAACCCTCGGGTCCAGCCAAGCGTAGGTAATGTCTACAAGTAGATTACATAATAACACAAGAGTGGCGACAATTAGGTTTAATCCTTGAATAATAGGGTAGTCTCTCTGGTTAAGAGCATCTAGCCCGAGGCGCCCCATCCCGGGCAGGACGAATATCTGCTCGATAATAACTGCGCCGCCAATTAAACCAGGCAGTTGCATTCCAAATACGGTGACGACTGGTATTAGCGCGTTTTTCAGGGCATGACGATAGATGACGGCCCGTTCTGTAAGCCCCTTTGACCAGGCGGTTCTAATGTAATCCTGCCTCATCACCTCCAGCACCAGAGTACGAACCATTCTCATCAGTCCGCCGGTCCCCTGAACGCCCATAAGGAAGCCCGGCAGTAGAAACTGTATTAAATTCCCCCCGGGGTTCTCAACGAAGGGGATGTATTCCAGAGAAGGAGTCCAGCCCCACCAGATTGATGGGTAAACTATGACCATGGTGGCTAGCCAGAAGCCGGGAATAGAGAGCATCATTATGGCGATGACACGACCTAAATAGTCATACCCGGTATCCTGCCGTATCGCTGAATATACCCCTAAGGGCAGGCCTATCATCCACCCGGTTATCATCGCTATCAGCCCTAATTCCAGAGACACCGGCAGCCTTTCAGCTACTAGACTGTTTACGGATTGATTTCTCCATAGGGATGTCCCGAGGTAGCCCTGAATAATTCCCTTGAACTGACCTGTGAACGGGCCTATTCTCTGGGGTACGACTCCCATCCAGATTCCGTACTGGACAAGGAGGGGCTGGTCTAAGCCCATTGCTCGTCTAAGATACTCTGCGGTGAGCTCTGCCCCCAGCCCTGATTGCTCCGACATTTGAGACAGCATCATGTCTATAACGTCGCCGGGGATGAAGCGAACAAGCAGAAAGGTTATGATAGTTATAAACCACAAGGTAGGGATACACAGCAAGAGTCTTCTGATTACATAAGTACGCATACCGCCCCCCTTGTTATTAGTCGGGCTTCAAGCAAACTTTGTGTATCCCCGTGGATACCCTTATCCCTTTCCCCCCGCCCACCTAATCAAACTTTGTTTATAACTTATAGCACGGGAGCTATTTTTTGTCAATATCCAGAATAAGCCTCAGAGATTTTCTTTAAACCCCCTAGCTTAAAATGGTTGAGTCTTTATAGCATAACCTCTTGTTTTTTGTCAAGTAGGTGTCAAAGCTTTTGCCAGGTTATTGGCAAGATATCAGAAATCCTGACCACTTTTTCACCGTGACGGACATACTGATGAATAGCACCACCCAACGCTTCTACGCTGCCATCAGGGAAGACTTTGATAGCTGTTCCAGAAACAATTCCGTATCCCACGGTGTTATCTTTTTCAAGTTTAAGGGCTACCCGTAATTCCTCCCATTCGTCTTGTTCACAGTGAGTATCGCAGATAACCGGGGCGATGCCCAGGCAGGGGAACAGCTCGGCGGTGGAATCATCATTCGGGTCTTGCCAGCGCACCCATTCTTTGGCGAGCATGATGCTCCCCGCTGATATACCGAAGAAGACCTTCCCCTCCCGATAAAGTTCGCGCAGAAATTCGTCCATCTTCTTTTCCCGCAGTATCTGCATCCCGACCTCAACATCCCCGCCGCCGGCAAAAATAATATCCGATGACTTTAGAATATCCTTCGCCTTTTTCAGGTCAGCTTTTGGAGAAGCAATTAGGGCGTGGTTTATCTGAAAAGCCCCACTTTCTTTAAGCTCACGGGCGATAAATTCCAAGAAACGTCTGTCATCACTGCTTGCTGTACCAATGTAGCCTATGGTGGGCGATGCCTTCCCGGTCTGGCGAAAGACTGCCTGGAACAAAAGAGACTGCTTTGTGCGATTCGGTGGCCTTCCGCCAGCTAACAAATAGACCGGTTGCATATGACCTGTCATCTAATTCCTCACCAGCCTATTCCGTTGAGTGTTTCCCATCCAGGTATTTTTCTATCTCTATAGGAAAGAGAGCCTTCGAGACGCAGTATTTCCCCGAGTCTTCCGGGGAAATAGCATCTTCATAGATAATTTGTATTTGGGCTTTTGTCCCATAAAGTTCTTTTAATACTTCAGAGGCTTCCTGGCTGAGTCTGCGCCGGTCAAGCCGTTGGCTTACCAGGTGTAAATCATAAGAATCTGCGGAGACTTGCTCCAGCCGGTATTCATCAATGCCATCCAGCACACTCAAAGCGTCATCCAGTTTACGAACAGTCACCAGCCTACCTTCGCAGGTTAAAGTCAGGTTTGTTACCCGCCCCTCAACCGCGGAGAGGATAAGACCTGAGTCTCTGCCACACAAACACTTTCCCTTTTCGTCAATAGAGACTAAATCTCCAACGTCAAAACGAACTATATAATACCAGGGGTTGTTAAAGGTAGTAACCAGAATCCTGCCCAGAAGCGGGCCACCGTATTCTGGCTTCAATGGTTGAAAGTCCACTCGACAAAATTGGCTATTTTGATGGAATTTCCCCTCCTCGCATTGCATAAAAACATAACCGGTTTCAGTTGTCCCATAGGAACTGGCTATTGGCGCATCAAAAACCTGGCGGATTTGTCGATAGTGAAATCTGGTCGGGTAATCATAAGTCAGAACAATAAGCCCAGGCTGAAAAACTGCTCTTTTGCGTTCTGAAGCATAACGGCATAGCCTTGCCAGCAGTGAAGGGTTAGCCTCAAGGACTGCCGGTTTGAAGATTTCCAGTTCGCTAAGCATCCGGTCCATAAGTTCAGGCGACCACTTTGTTGGGTCTGTTTTTTCATTAAGATAGAGGAATCGCGATAGGCGCCGTTTTCCCATTGGAAGGTCAACATCATCCGAAATAAAACCCACATTTAGCGGATTAACCAGAATTGCCTCAGGATGATTTCCTGTGGCAATCCTAGAAGCATGAAGATTCAATTTCCAGGAAGCCCTCTCCGAAGCATCCCACCAATCTTGATTCCAGATATTAGTGACGCTGATATCGCTTGAGCCGCTGGTTTGGACAAACCTGATCTCTCCACTATCTAAACCCTGCTGGAGACTGCGACCTCTCGGCAAAAAACCTTGGGGGAAATTCTCGCGGATATCTCTCTTGGTAAGGGATGGCATTGCGGCATAACGAGTATCAATAGGATATTCTCGGCCGGGGTCAAAAGCCTGCCACGACTTGTAAGCAGAAAGTTGACTGAGTGCTGTCTCCAGAATATCCAGCGATTGGCGATAATAAGATGGAGAGAATTTCCAACTATGGCGCATTTAATGTCTTTCTACTGACGAAAGGTATCGGTATCTCTAATGGGACACCAGTACTTCCTTACAAAATTTAGCAGAAAAACTGTGGAATGACAAGGTGTTAGGCGGAATAGAGGGCTAAGGCAGTTACGTTGTGTATGCCCGGGGACAGCTTGACGCTACTTCTTGCCGTATAATATTATAGAAGTGAGAAATGACGTCTATTCTTCCGGGGTTGCCGATTTTGCCACATTGACTGCCATTCTTCCGTCTTAGCTCCATTGTAGAAGAAGACAATGCTTTCTAGCGATGTCTACAGGGTGGGAATCAGCATTCGTGGGGTAGTGCAAGGGGTTGGTTTTCGTCCTTTCATCTATCAATTGGCCACTAGGCACAACCTGAAGGGCTGGGTTTGTAATACCTCGGGGGATGTCAAAATTGATGTTGAGGGTGAGCAAGGGGACCTGGAGCAATTCTTGGCTGAGCTTGAGGCTCTGGCTCCCCCCTTAGCCCGTATCCAGGGCATTACCAGCCGCCGCGGGCCGGCTATCGGCTACAAGCATTTTGAAATCCGAGATAGCATCTCTGAAGAAGGTAAATACCAGCTCATATCTCCGGACATTGCTACCTGCCAAGCCTGCCTGAGTGAGGTTCTGGATGCCAAGGACAGGCGCTATCGCTATCCCTTCACCAACTGCACTAACTGTGGTCCACGCTTCACCATTATTGAGGACATCCCCTACGACCGACCCAAAACCACCATGCGGAACTTCAAGATGTGTTCCCGATGCCAGCAGGAGTATGACGACCCTCTGGACCGACGCTTTCATGCTCAGCCCAATGCCTGCCCTGTCTGTGGTCCCAGCCTGCAACTGGTGGACAGCAGCGGTAAGCCCATTTCAGAAGGTGATGCCCTGGGGACAGCTAGCAGGCTGCTCCGGGAAGGCAGGGTTCTAGCCATAAAGGGCTTGGGCGGCTTTCTTTTGGCGTGTGATGCCACGAATGAACAAGCAATACAGCTCCTTAGGGAGAGGAAAAAACGGCCCGCTAAGCCCCTGGCTATAATGCTGGCTACCATGAATGACATCAGGGAGCACTGCTATGTTTCCAGCACTGAAGAGGAACTTCTTTCCTCCCCTCGCTGCCCCATCGTGCTCTTGAGGTGGAAAGCAGGTTCCTCAATCTCGCCGGCCGTAGCGCCCCAGCTCAATTACCTCGGGGTAATGCTGCCCTATACCCCGTTGCACCATCTGTTGCTCAGGGAGACCGGACTGCCCTTGGTGATGACCAGTGGTAATCTGAGTGAAGAGCCTATCGCCAAGGACAATGAGGAGGCACTGAGGAGGCTCGGTGGGATTGCCGACTACTTCTTGCTCCATAACCGGGACATCTATGCGCGCTACGACGATAGCGTGGCGATGGTGGAGAGGGGCAGGCCTCAGCTCATCCGACGAGCCCGGGGCTACGCCCCTTACCCCATTCACCTTCCCTTCAGGGCAAAGCAGGTGCTGGCTTGTGGGGCTGAGGTTAAGAACACTTTTTGTCTCACCAGGGACGACTACGCTTTTTTGAGCCAGCACATCGGTGATATGGAAAACTTGGAGACTCTGGAGCACTTTGAAAACACTATTGAGCTTTATAAGAAACTCTTCCGCATCCAGCCCAGGATTATAGCCTACGATATGCACCCTGAGTACCTGTCCACCAAGTACGCTAAGACAATAGCCGAGGGGTCCCCGGGTATGAAGTCTGTCCCGATTCAACACCATCATGCTCATATTGTTAGTTGTCTGGTGGACAATGGCGTTCAGCATTCGGTCATCGGCGTTGCCTTCGATGGCACGGGATTTGGTAGCGATGGCCACATCTGGGGCGGGGAATTTCTGTTTGCGGACTACAGGGGTTTTAAGCGTTTGGGGCACTTTCAGTATGTACCTCTGCCCGGCGGCACGGCGGCGATAAAGAGACCCTATCGTATGGCTATCAGCTATCTAGCCAGTCTACTTGGGGAAGACGCTCTAAATCAGAGTCTTCCTTTCTTGAGTCAGGTGGATAGCCTGGAAATTGAGTTGGTCAGGAAACAGGTAAGGGGAAGAATTAACTCTCCCCTGACCTCCAGCTGTGGGCGGCTTTTCGATGCGGTGTCAGCCTTAATCGGAATACGAGGCAGAATAGACTATGAGGCTCAGGCAGCCACTGAGCTGGAGATGCTCGCCAATGAAAGTGAGACTGGCTGTTATCCTTTCTCTATCGTTGAGCAGGAGAGTATAAATATAGTACACTTTGCTGAGCTTTTCTCAGCTATTATCGCTGATATCCATAAAGGAGTTTCTCCAGCTAATATATCAATGAAGTTCCACCGTACTATAGCCCAGCTGGTAGTGCAGATGTGTAGGCATCTGAGCAATGGCACTGGTATTAACAAGGTGGCTTTAAGTGGTGGGGTATTCCAGAACCGATTGCTCTTACGGTTGACTGTAGCCGCTCTGGAAGAGGCCGGGCTGGAGGTATTAACCCACAGTGAGGTGCCGGTAAATGACGGAGGGATTTCTGTGGGGCAGGCGGTTATCGCCAATTTTGCTCAGGGAGGGGACTGAGTATGTGTCTGGCAATCCCTGCCTTGGTTAAATCAATAGACGGTCAACAGGCTGAGGTTGAGGTGGGAGGGGTAGGGCGTAAGGTCAGTATCTTTCTCACCCCGGAGGTCAAGGTAGGCGACTATGTGCTACTGCACACCGGTTATGCCATCAATATCATTGACGAAGCTGAAGCCAAGGAAACACTCAAGCTGTTAGAAGAGATTGCAGGAGCATCTGGGGAATGAGGTTCATAGACGAATATCGTGATTCCGGGCTGGGTAAGCGGCTTATCGATAGGATTAAGCGCCGCTCAACCAAGCCGGTGAGGTTTATGGAGTTCTGTGGTGGACATACGGTAGCCATCTTCAAGCACGGTATCCGCCAGCTTTTACCTCCTACCATTGAGATGCTCTCAGGTCCCGGTTGCCCGGTCTGTGTTAGCGCTAATGCTGACCTGGATAAGGCGGTCGCCCTGGCTCGTCTTCCCGATGTTATCATCGCCACCTTTGGTGACATGGTTAGAGTTCCCGGAAGTTACTCCAGTCTGGCGCAGGTTAAGGCTGAGGGCGCTGATGTCAGAATCGTTTATTCCACTCAGGACGCCCTCAATATTGCCAGAAGTAACCCGTTAAAGTCCGTCGTTTTCCTCGGTATCGGCTTCGAGACCACTGCTCCGACGGTTGCTGCCTCTATCCTCGAAGCAGCGCAGGAAGGGATTAATAATTACTACATCCTTTCTCTCCATAAGCTGTGTCCCCCGGTGATAAAGGCTATTTTAGATGCCGGTGAGGTGAGGCTCGATGGCATTATTTGCCCCGGTCATGTCAGTGCCATCATCGGTTCCTATCCCTACGGCTTCGTACCTCGCGATTATGGCATTGCTTGTGTCATCTCTGGCTTCGAACCTCTGGATATTCTCCTCTGTATTGATATGCTGGTGGCACAGATAGAGAGTGGCAGGCCTAGGGTTGAGATAGCCTACCGCCGCGGGGTCAGACCCGAGGGCAACCAGCGTGCTCTGGAGGTTATGAATCAGGTCTTCGAGCCGTGTGACGCGAGCTGGAGAGGGATAGGGGTGGTGCCGCAAAGCGGGCTGATGTTGCGGAAGGAATTCCGACGCTTCGATGCCGAGCATGCTTTTAAGATTGAATTAGAGCCTCCCCGTGAGGCTGAAGGGTGCCTGTGTGGTGACATCCTGCGTGGGGTTAAAACTCCCCCCGATTGCAAACTCTTCCGTCGGGTCTGTAGTCCGGAACATCCTGTAGGGCCATGCATGGTCTCCTCGGAGGGCTCTTGTTCGACCTACTACCTTTATGGAGGGGGCTATGGAGGATAGGATTCTGCTCGCCCACGGTAGCGGTGGCAAGCTCAGCCACGACCTGGTGGAGAAAAACTTCGTTCCTTTGTTCAAGAATTCATTACTGGATAAACTGGATGATTCGGCTGTTTTCGAGCTAAGCGGGCAGCTAGCTTTTACTACCGATAGTTATGTGGTCACTCCCATATTCTTCCCGGGCGGAGATATTGGCAGGCTGGCGGTATGCGGTACGGTGAACGACCTGGCGATGAGCGGCGCCAAGCCTCTTTACCTGAGTATATCCCTTGTTATTGAAGAGGGGTTTCCCCTGGCTGACCTGCGAAAGATAATGACCTCCGTTCAAGAAGCGGCGGATGAAGCTGAGGTGAAGGTGGTCACCGGTGATACCAAGGTAGTAAATCGGGGCAGCGCTGATAAGCTTTTCATCAATACCGCTGGCATAGGGGTTATTCCTCCAGGTGTGGATATTTCCGGTGCTAATGCTCAACCCGGCGACAAGGTGATTCTCAGTGGTTCTATCGGTGAGCACGGCATCGCTGTGCTGAGTCAGCGCGAAGGGTTTAAATTCTCGCTACCGATTGAAAGTGATTGTGCTCCTCTGGGCAAGCTGGTGGCGGAAATGCTGGAGGCTTCTAAGAAGATTCATTGCCTCCGTGACCCTACCAGAGGGGGCTTAGCCAGCACCCTCAATGAATTTGCCCAGCAGTCGCGAGTGGGCATCAGGATAGAGGAGGAGAAAATACCGGTGCAGGATGCGGTGCGCGCGGCTTGTGAACTCCTGGGCTTTGACCCTCTCTATGTGGCTTGTGAGGGGAGACTGGTGGCAGTAGTCCCACCGTCAGAGGCTGAGGAAGTATGTACAAGGATGCGCCGTAACCAATATGGCACTCATTCAGCTATTATCGGGGAGGTTGTCGCCGAACATGCCGGCCGGGTGGTGATGAAGACCAGTCTCGGCGCATCCCGGGTCATAGATATGCTTGTTGGCGAGTTATTACCCAGAATCTGCTAGCTTTGCCTTAAGTGGCAGCGGGTGGATTTGAACCCCGGAGGGGGCTCAGCAAACCTGGAATACACCTTCATAGGAAGGAAAACATTATTTGATACCCCAGACCTGGTGGGTTAGTATCGTAGACAAAGGAGGCGGGTGATGGCGGAACGTGTACTATCCAGGGATGAAGCCAAAAAGATAGCATTAGATTATGTCAGACAAAAAGAGGGACTCGGGGACGTGATGATTGAAACCGAGAGATTATCAACACTTGGAGACCTCCTTCTTTACGAGTTCGAGGGCAAGGCAAGAAGGCATATAGCCATTGAAGGGTGCTTCGATGCTGTGACAGCAGAGCGCCCTTTCCGGCTCCAGATTGTGGTGAAAGACCGGGCGATATTTTATTCTCCAGGTGCTTGGGTAGAATATCCTACCCCACCTTAGCCGCAGTCCTTAGGTTGACAACCGAGCGAGATAATTGAACCGAGATTCAATAGGGTGCGGACACTTCCGCACCCTATTGGTTCCCATCGTAATGCTTGTCTGGCTTATCGCCAGACATCGATACTGTAGACGGGGTCGGAACCCGGGCGGCGAGCTCCAATCCACTGGGGATATTCTTCGCCGCCGCCGGTAACGATGATACAGTTTTCCCACGGGTCTCTGACAAAGGGGACCATATAGTCATCAGGTAGCTCCTTATACGGTTTACCCGATTTTGGTTCGATACCAAGCCAGGAGTTGGTATTTACATCAGGCCAGGAATGCGTCCTGTAATTCTTCATCGTGGTGAAGCTCTTCTGATAGATCCATTCATAGACTTCGTCCTTGGACTTGAATCCGGCTTCACGCAGTGCCCATGCCATCTGCGGTAGCATGAATATAGTTATTCCCCCTTCCCTGTCGTGCCAGATGCCGGGGATGAAGTACTCGAGCCAGTTCTTTGGTCCGGGGATTCCTTTGACGCCGAGTCTCCTGGCCACACCGCCGTGTCCGCTCTTGATGAAGGCGCGGTAACCGCCGGGCGAAAACTCGGTGCGATGGATATTGGTGGTGCCACCGCGACCGAAATTGAATGTATACAGAATATTATCAGTCCTCTTGTAATCGTATTCTTCGCCCAGGCTCTTCCAGCCTTCGGGGAGCGAATCGATGTCCTCCGGGATCACGTTGAAGAGAGGAGCGCCCATGACGCCGCAATTGGTCACATTTGGTACATTGCCGCCGAAGTTTCGCCACATCAGCTCGGCAGCGCGCGCAAGACTCCTGTTCGCCGGGTTACCGGGTCCAAACAGTCCAACACCGAAGTTCATACCGATTTCCTTGGCGATAGGACCGCTAACGCAGAAGCCGACACTGCCTCTGCCGTCACCGCCACCTCCACCGCCGGCTTCAGCAATGGCAAGAACGACCGGGAACATCTCCGGAGTACAGCCTGCCATGACGGCGTTGACCGCAACCTGTTCAACTGTGGCCATACGGTCAACCGGACGGAAAAGAACGGGGTCTCCCTTGCGCCTCTTTTTGCCTTCCCTCTGGAAGGCGAAGCCGGTATGGTCAGCCTGGTATCGTATAATTTCGTCAGGTTTGTGGCTCGTGCCTTTCAACATTTCGGCGACTCTTTCCTCGGTCGGTACAATGATTGGCAGACCGTCAGTATACCGGGCAATGGGTGCGTTGCCGAGTGCCGGGTATCGGTCTGTCTTCATGTAGAACCTCTCGGCTTCCTCAAGAGTGCCTTCAAACAGGATTCTGTCCTGGTTGATAGTATAACGACCGGCTTTTTTCTCTTCTTCAGTGAGGGGTCTGGTCAACTGGTGGAATACTTCGGGCAGGAACCGTTCAACGTCTTCAGGCCCCTGCATTGTCCTGGACACGCCAACCCATCTCAAATACGGTGAACCTTCGAGGAGCGCCGCCTGTCTGAAGCACTCAGCCTGGTCAGGATATATAAGCGAAACAGTCGGGATTCCTGACTGTTCGATATCGGCTACCTGGAACAACTGTTCCCAGATGGCGCCATGTCACCATATGACGCCGGCGATCATAGCATCGGCTTCTTTCTTTTCTTCTTCGGTCAGTTCGGCACTGAACCCGAACTGTCTTTTTACTTTCCAGTTAGTCTCAGGGTATTCCGCCGGTAGCTTCCTCAGTAGAGGGATGGTGATATCCTGGTCACCGCCGGCATTGATGCATAGATATATTGTCTTGCCTTTGATTGTGTCCAGCGGAGGCGCCAGCGGTTTTATATCTACCGGTTTCTGAATTCCCACTGGGTTCAAGCACCTGTACGTTTTGGCCATTTCTATCTCCTTCCGTATTTTTGATTTCAAAATCAGACTGCCATGAATTATATAGCCACCAGCAACAAAAGTAAACTTCTAATAGCATTATCAGATGACGGCTGGGTATCTTGAAGTGTGAATCTTCAGCGGTTGCCCCTAGCCTTATCCTGGACTTACCGTGGCAGCGACTGGATTTGAACCAGTGACCAAGGGCTTATGAGGAAGTTGGCAAAAAAGCAACCAGTCGCTTGCTAGACCAACCGCTTGCCTCCTTTCTTGATGTGGATTATAATCTTGTTTGAAACCTGCTGTCAAGCCAGACTCAGAATCGAGGGAGTTAGCCGTGTCGCGAAAAC
>DAOUCV010000023.1:0-1937 GCA_034432095.1 Dehalococcoidales bacterium | reverse complement strand
TAGACGATGAGGGCAACCTTAAGCATTTTACGGGTAAATGGCTGAATGTGCAAGGCCAATGATAGATGTCTTGTTTAGCGGTGGCACAGTGGCAGTGTGGCTCAGAAACGAAGCGTCTGTCACCCTCCAAAAATCTACTGCCGACCAGACGGATTCACCTTTAGCCGGCTAATAGCCAGCCACAACCCGTTTGTACTAAGCCTGACGCCACACAGATACAAGCCGGAGGCCAGTGTTATCATTCGCTAGCCAGACCGGCCATCGGTGGTGATTCCGATGCTGCTCATTAACCGATTTGTTCGATCAGACTTCTTAGCTCAGAGGAGTAGCGGGATTTGTCAAACTCGTAGCCTAGCGGCCACGAACGTGTTCCTGCCGGGTCAGCTCCGAAGTCCGGTTTTGTCATCACCCGTCCGCTGCTATCCTCGAATATGAAGTAGAGACCGCCACATTGTTCCGTCCACCCCGGCTGAATGTACTTCCCTCTGAACTCAATCTCTTCCTCCCCATAAAACTCCAGATATGCATATGCTTTGGTCTGCAGTTCTTCCTGAAATTCGTCCTCTTCGATGATACACTCTGCTTGGACAGCTAAGTGTTGCAAAACCGCTTCGCAGGCATCGATGACCTCTCTTCCTTGAGCAGAATCGGGGTCTAACTTAGTTGTTACACCACCCCTGGGGCAGATAACAATTGCCTTGACAAGTCCGTCTAGCGACGTTCCCTGGGAGTTCTGTTGGGTGCACTGTAGCAGGGACAGACCTAGCCCTACAGCGAGTATAGCTCCGATGAGCGTGATTGGCTTTGGCATTCTATTCTTTATAAGCCGGGATGACATGAGCAAAATCTACAACCTCCCCGTCGGTTGTCTCTATCTCTATACTAACGGTTCAGTTTTTCAAAATCCTAGCTTATATTGTATCACCGCCCCCGGCACTGTCAAATGTTACCAGGCTAGAATAGTGAGTCTATTTATCTTTTATGATCCCTGCTAAGAATAGAGCAAAAGTCATTCTCCGTATCCGTTGGAGTTGCTGGCGAACCGTATTTTAATTTTGGTATAATTGTGGAAACTTTTCCTAGCCAATCCAAAATCTCCTCTTGCCACCAATATTGGACATGAGCTATCATATGGCGGTTATTGTGCAGCCGACCGCTGGGCCCAAACAAAGAGAGTTACCTAGCAGTGAACACAAGACCAAGCGACCACGGCTATCAAGGTGTTTCTCTAGGAAGGCATAAAGAATAAGACATGGCCAGAATTGGAGTTTTCCTCTGCCACTGCGGCAGCAATATAGCTGGCAGTGTAAATATCCCTGAAGCGCTCGAGGCAGTGAGAAAGCTACCGCAAGTAGTTCACGTTGAAGACAACAAATTCACCTGTAGTGATCCCGGCCAAGCATCTATTCAACAGGCTATAACTAAGCATCGGCTTGACCGGGTGGTGATCGGCGCCTGCTCGCCACGTATGCACGAGACAACCTTTCGCAGAACGGTGGCTGCTGCTGGTTTGAACCCTTATCTTCTCGAGATCGCCAATCTCCGAGAGCATTGTAGCTGGGTCCACCCCGGCCAGGTTAAGGAAGCTACAGCTAAGGCGATAGACCTAGTGCGGAAAGCAGTAGCCAGGGTTGCCTGGCAAGAGCCTCTCACCCCCAAGCACGTTGGCATAACCAGGCGAGCTCTGGTCATCGGTGGTGGCATTGCTGGCATCCAGGCTTCCTTAGATATCGCTGACGCCGGCTACGAGGTTATTTTGGTCGAGCGAGAACCCTCCATCGGGGGACACATGGCTCAGCTGGACAAGACTTTCCCCACTCTAGACTGTTCTGCCTGTATCCTGACGCCAAAGATGACTACAGTTGGGCAGCATCCTAATATTAAGCTAATGAGCTACAGTGAGGTACAGGATGTGTCAGGGTATGTAGGCAACTTTC
>DAOUCV010000022.1:0-13215 GCA_034432095.1 Dehalococcoidales bacterium | reverse complement strand
TGGTCCATACATCCTCCTTTTTTTCAGAAGGATGTAATATCCCAGTCCAGTTTTGAACCATTAACAGTCTAACTTTCAAGCGTTAACAGTCTAATTTTGAAAAATTAGTAAGATAGAGAGGAACAAGGATTGACAATACCCTCTAAAACTGGTTATCATCAATACGCATAATGAGAGTTATCGCTGGTAAAGCCAAGGGGCACCGGCTTAAAGCACCAAAGAGGACAGCTACTCGCCCAGCAACAGATTTAGTTAAGGGGGCTATTTTTTCTATTCTAGAAAATATTACCGATAACTGGGAGCGGGTGCTCGATTTGTTCTCGGGTAGCGGTGCTTTAGGTATTGAGGCTTTGAGTCGTGGTGCTGGCTGGGTTGACTTTGTTGAACGCTCGCCTAAATGTTGTGCTATAATTAGGGAAAATTTAGAAAAGACAAAACTAGCAGCACAGGCTCATGTCTATTGCTGTAGTGTTGCTAGAGCTTTATCTTTCTTGGAGAAGGAGTACAGTATTATACTGATAGACCCGCCTTATTCTGATTCATCTATCGGCAGTCTGGTGGAGCAACTGGCGACCTCTAAACTTGTAGGGAGAGATACCATAGTAGTGGTGACCCATTCTCCTCACCTTCCCCTAGGCTCAACCTACGGCGCCTTAAGTCTAGTTAAGGAACATCGTCATGGTGATAGTTGCATCGCAGTATATCGAAAGGAGGACCAAGCGTGATTACTGCTCTCTACCCGGGTACCTTCGATCCAATAACCAACGGTCATCTTGATATTGCTTCCAGAGCCGCCAAGCTTTTCGATAAGGTAGTTATTGGAGTCTATGACACCCCAGCCAAAGACCTCCTATTTACTACCGAAGAGAGAGTAGACCTGGCAAGACAAGCGGTGGCTCACTTACCCAATGTTGAGGTGGAGCCTTTTTCTATCCTGACCGTTGAGTTCGCCAAGGAAATAGGAGCACAAACAATAGTACGCGGGTTAAGAGTGGCTACCGACTTTGAGCGTGAGTTCGATATGGCACTGATGAACAAAAAGCTGAGCGCTGAAATTGAGCTTGTCTGTCTGATTGCCAGCCAGCAGTACCAGTTTCTTAGCTCCAGCCGTATTAAGGAGGTAGCCAGCCTGGGGGGCTACATCAACGACCTTGTCCCCAAACATGTGGCTGAAGCCCTGAAAAAAAAATTTCTTAGCAGGGTATAAAAAAACCTTCTAGAGAAAAGTGAGGAGGTACAGTATATGGCGTACAAGATTTCGGAAGATTGTATTAGCTGCGGAGCGTGCGAAGTAGAATGCCCAAATAAGGCAATCAGTGAAGGGGAGACCACCTACGTGATCGACCCTGATAGATGCACTGAATGTGTTGGTGCTCATGCATCTTCCAAGTGCGCTGAGGTCTGCCCTGTGGACGCCTGTGGCCCAGACCCAGACCACAAGGAAAGCCGTGAGCAATTACTGGCGAAATGGAAGAGGTTACATCCGGGCGAGACTCCCGCCACTACCTAGCATCGGTCTTGGTTTCAGTCTAAATAGTAAGATAGCTTTCACCTGAAGAGAGAGCGTATTGCATCAAACTCATCAGGGAGTAAAGCCAGCAGTGCCGGGAAGCGGTCTAGCAGTATACCTGCCAGGCTTGATTCTCCAATAACTTCATTTGCACCCAAAAATTTACCCCAGAGGGTGAGCAGGGCGGCACATAGTGTCCCTCCCAGGACCAGGCCCAAAATAGCTCCACTAAGGTGATTTAGCCAGCCCAGCTTTACTGCTGAGGCGAGGCGCGTGAGTAACACCCCCAGTAAGGTGGCGATTACCATTGCCCCAATCAACAGGATGATAAAGGCAACAGCCCGGGCAATATTATCTTGCGGTATGAAGGTCAATCGCTCAGCAAGGAGAGCGTAGTAGCGCCCGCCCAGAACCACGCCAACTATTAACCCGACCAGAGATAAACCAGCCTTTATAAGCCCCTCCTTCGCTCCAATGAAGGTGGCGAAAGCCACGACTATTAAAATCACTATATCAAGCCAGTTCATAGATTTTTACTAACCCTGCCTCCATCAAGCAAATATAGCCCAAAACAATCAAAATAGCAACGGGCTAGCCGGCGTCAGTGCAAATAGCTTACCAGAGTGGCAATAGCTTGAAGCAGAATGATAGCGACCAATGGGGAGAAGTCCAGCATGCCAACCCGGGGAATGATACGGCGTAGTGGTGCCAGAATTGGTTCAGTAACTTGATATAAAATTCTAGTCAGCATATTGGTCTGCCCTGGTGATATCCAGGACATAATACTCCTGAGGAGAATAATCAAGCTCAGCACCTCACAGAGAAGCTCAAGAAAGTTGAGGAAGTAGCTCATTTCTGCCCGCCCCCCAACCTCTTGGCTTTGTTGTAGGCAGCGCCCACTGCTTTTATCACCAGACTGGTAAATCCGCCCTTGTCCAGCTCAGCTAGGGCCTCGGCAGTGGTGCCGCCGGGGGAGGTCACCATCTGGCGCAACTCCGCTGGCTGCTTACCTGACTTCTGAATAAGGTGGCCTGAGCCGAGCATCGTCTGCAAAACCAGTTCCTGTGCCATATCGCGGGAAAGACCAATCCGCACCGCCGCCTCGACCAGAGCCTCAACGAAGAGAAAGAAGTAGGCCGGACCGCTGCCACTTACCGCTGTAGCCATGTCAAGATATGCTTCGTCGTCAACATAAATCTCCCTGCCGATAGCCCCAAGGGTAGAGCTTGCCCACCTTCTTTGCCTTTTGGTTACTTCCGAAGTAGCCGTCCACACGCTCATACCTTCACCAATCTGAGCGGGGGTATTGGGCATAACCCGAACGATGCGATTATGGTCTAGTCCCGAAGATAGAGTTTGAATGGTTGCTCCGGCGATGATAGAGAGCACTAGCTGGCTGGGCTCAAATTGACCCCTGAGTTCATTCATCACCTCAGCCAGATTCTGGGGCTTAATCGCCAGCACCACCACTCGAGCCCCACCTATAGCCTGTTTATTATCACCCGTTACAGTTACGCCATATCTTTGCTTCAGGTACTGACGGCGGTTCTCGCTTATATCGCTGACCGATATATCCTGCGGTTTACTCAGCTTCTTATCCAGGATGGCTGAGAGCATTGCCTCTCCCATATTCCCCCCACCGATAAACGCTATTTTCATAGATGGAATCCATCCCCCTGTCCCCCTTCCTTTAACAAAGGAAGAGGGAAGTTTTTTATAAGAGGGGCTAATGCCCCTCTTTAGCTCCCTGCCTTGAGGGGCTTTGCCCCTCCTTAACGCCCTAAAAGTGTCTTTTGCTCCAAAAGTCTTAGAATCGAAACCCTACCGTTCAGGTTTCTTTGTTTCCCGTATTAGCAATAATTGACTCGGTAATTGTGCTGTTTAAGAGACTCTTTAATTTTGCTATTTAGCAACAATATTCAAGAGCCTGCCCGGGACGTAAATGACTTTATTTATCTTCTTGCCTTCAAGGTGAGCCCTTACTTTCGGGCTTGCCAGTGCTTTTTCTCTGGCTTCATCTTCCGTAATAGACGCCGGGACGGAAATTCGGTCGCGCAGTTTGCCGTTTATCTGAATGACCAGAGTAATCTCTTCTTCCCTAGCCAGTTCCTCATCCCACCTGGGCCAGCTTTGGTTATGAATGCTGTACTGGCGCCCCGTCCGCTGCCATAACTCCTCGGCAATATGGGGGGCGGTTGGTGCCAGAAGCAGGAGCAGGGTTTCTATTGCTTCCTTCCAGGCTGAATCGGTAACCTGACCTGATTCTTTTACCTTAGCCAGATAGTTGGTAAACTCCATAAGTGCCGCTATCATAGTATTGAAATGTAGCCTTTCCAGGTCGCCGGTCACCTTCCTGATGGTCTGGTGAGCGGTACGCAGCAGTTCTGTGTGGGCTTTCTCGTTTAAAGCTCCTGCCTTCACCGCGTATGGCTCCAGCACCAGGTTCCAGACCCGGTTAAGCCAGCGGCTGACGCCGCTGATACCTCTATCATCCCACTCCCCGCCCTGCTCCCAGGGTCCGAGGAACATGAGATAGGCACGCACGGCGTCTGCTCCCAGCTCGGAGACATACTCGTCCGGCGTAACCACGTTACCCCGAGATTTGCTCATCTTCTGGTGTCCGGCAATAATCGTCCCCTGGTTAAATAGCCGGGTAAATGGTTCGTCAAAATCCACCAGCCCCATATCCCTGATTGCCTTGATGAAGAAGCGGGCGTAAAACAGGTGCATCACGGCATGCTCGGCACCGCCAGTATAAAGGTCTACCGGCATCCAGTATTTTACCTTCTCGGGGTCAAAAGCACCCTTATGAAAGTGAGGACTGGTGTAACGCAGGAAATACCAGTTAGAGCACATAAAGCCGCCCATGGTGTCTGTCTCACGCTTCCCCGGTCCACCGCAACCGGGACAGGTGGTATTGATAAATTTTTCATTGTATTTCAGTGGCGATTCGCCGGTAGGCTTGAACTCAGCGTCCTCGGGTAACAGTACCGGCAGGTCTTTCTCTGGCACCGGAACTATGCCGCACTTCTCACAGTAGATAATGGGTATCGGTGCGCCCCAGTAGCGCTGGCGGGAGATAAGCCAATCCCGAAGCTTATAACTTACGGCTCGCCCTCCCCAGCCTTTCTCCGCCAGAAAATCAGAGACAGCCTCTATCCCCTGCTGGCTGGGTAGACCATTAAACTGTGCCGAATTTACCATAGTGCCCGGCTCAATATATGCCTCCTTCAGTTCCTCACCATGCCATTCAGGTGGAGCGATGACCACTCTAATTGGCAGGTTATACTTCTTGGCGAAGGCAAAGTCGCGCTCATCATGAGCCGGCACGCCCATTACCGCGCCCGTGCCGTAGCTTAATAGAACATAGTCAGCGATCCAGATAGGCACCTTCTCCCCATTAAGCCGGTTTGTCACATAAGCCCCGGTGAATACCCCCTCTTTTTCCTTTTCCGTTGACAACCGCTCTATGTCTGTCTGCTGTCGTGACCGGAGGACATACTCTTCAACCTCAGCCTTTCGAGCCGGCGTGGTCAACTTAGCCACCAGCGGGTGTTCCGGAGCCAGAACCATAAATGTTACGCCAAAGACAGTATCAGGACGAGTGGTAAATACCCGAATCTCCTTTTCCTCCACGCCGGGGTAGTCAAGAGCAAACGAAATCTCAGCACCCACGCTTTTACCCACCCAGTTCCGTTGCATAATCTTGATGCGTTCGGGCCAGTCAATGCCGCTATGCTCCATAAGCTCATCGGCGTACCGGGTGATGCGGAAAAACCATTGTTCGAGGTCCCGACGGACTACCTCAGAATCACATCGCCAGCACTTGCCGCTGACTACTTCCTCGTTGGCGAGGACCACCTGGCAGCGGGGGCACCAGTTCACCGGTGCTTTGCCCCGATAAGCCAGGTCGTGCTCGTATAACTTCAGGAAGAACCACTGCGTCCACCTGTAGTATTCGGGCAGGCAGGTGATGACCTCACGACTCCAGTCATAAATAGACCCCATACTCTTAAACTGACGGCGCATATTATCGATGTTCTGCATCGTCCAGGTGTAAGGATGGATACCACGCTGGATAGCCGCATTTTCCGCAGGAAGACCAAAGGCATCAAAGCCCATCGGGCGAAGCACATTATAGCCCTGCATCCGCCTGAATCTGGCGTGAGCATCGGCAGGAACCTCAGCATACCAGTGCCCGATGTGGAGGTCACCTGAGGTATAGGGAAACATGGTCAAGGTATAATATTTGGGCTTGGTGGCATCCTCGGTGACCTCATACAGTCTGTCCTCGGCCCACTTCTGCTGCCACTTTTTTTCAATCTCCTGGGGATTATACTTGACTGCCATTTTCCCTCATCCTCAATAAAGAACCTGACACAAGACCTAGTTTGAATATATTAACACTCACCCAGAAACGCTTTCAAGTCTTTGCGTTGACAAGCCGCGGCTAATCGAATAAAATCCCACAGAAATCAGCTCTCTGGCACGCAACTTTCTTGTACTTTGAGATGGAGGTATTGTTCAGTGAGCAAGGTAATGACGATGAAAGAAGCAATCTCAAAGTTTGTCCACAGTGGAGATACATTGTTTCTTTCCGGGGCACAGCATGGAGAGCCATCGGCGGCCATCCACGAGATTGTACGGCAGAGAATTGACCATTTGACTGTGGTGGCTTGCCTGGTGACCACCATATCATTCCTCATTGGCGAGGGCCTGGTCGACAGGATGCTCACCGGTTGGTACATGCAGAACCAGAAAGTCTCCTACCCACTCAGCAAAGCCAAAGCCATGGACAAGCTGCCGGTTTTTGTTGAGTACTCTCACTTTGGTCTATCTATGGCACTGATGGCGGGGCAGATGGGTGTACCTTTTATGCCAACCAGATGTCACCTCGGTTCTGATATACCCAAATACAATGAGAACATCAAAACAATAGCGTGTCCCTTCACCGGAGTGAATACGGGTGTTGTCAGGGCAATAGTACCCGATGTCGGCATAATTCATGTGCAGAGGGCCGATGCGGAAGGGAATGCCCAGAAGTGGGGCTCCCTGGGCATGGATGTGGAGGGTATCAACGCCAGTAAGACGGTTATTGTTACCACAGAAAAGATTGTCGATTCTGATGTTATCAGGCGAGACCCGAACCGCACCATCATACCCGGTTTCCGGGTAAGCGCGGTTGTTGAACAGCCATGGGGTGCTTACCCAATGCACCTCGGCGGCTGTTATGATGGCGATATGTTTGGTTTTATGATGGAAACCGGAAGAAAGGATGGCTATGAGACCTATGTGGAGAAGTTTATCTACGGTGTGAGTGACTGGAACGAGTACCTTAAATTAAGACGGGAAAGCAAAGGTAACGACTACTTTGAGAAACTCAAGATAAAGAATCCCGTAATGAGTGAGCCAATTATTACTGGTTATCAGGAGGCGGCAAAATGACTCAAGATGAAAAAGGTGCCGGTTATACCGCTGCTGACCAGATGGTTGTCTCCGCGGCTCGCCACATTAAGGACACGGACGTTTTATATGTCGGCACAGGACTCCCCATGCTGGCGACGGTATTAGCCAAAAATACTCATGCTCCTAACTGTACTGTCGTCATTCAAAACGGCACCGTCAGAAAAAGTCTCTTTGCATTGCCGAGAGGCACCGACACGCTCGGAACGCAAACTATGGCTGACCAGTTGTGCAGTTTATACTATATAAACTATCTGGGGCAGGCTGGCTATGTCAACAAGGGGTTTTTGGGTGCCGGGCAGATAGACAGGTACGGCAATGTAAATGATACAGTCGTCGGCGATTACTACAATCCAGTACACCGGTGGCCCGGGAGTGGGGGTGCCAATGATGTCATGAGCTTCTGCCAGAATACTATCATTATCTTAAGGCAGAGTAAACGGAGATTCCCGGAGAAGGTTGACTTTGTCACCTGCCCGGGATATCTGGATGGGAAACCGGGGAGGAGGGAAGAACTGGGACTGCCACCGAATACCGGCCCCTCGGCGGTAATCACTAACCTGGGTATATACGTATTTGAAGACAGGGAGATGGTACTGAAATCGATTCATCGTGGCGTGGGGGTGACCCTAGACCAGGTTAAAGCCGAGGTCGGCTGGGACATCAAGCTGGCCTCAGACTTCGGTGATACTCAGCCCCCTACTGAGGAAGAGCTACGGGTACTTCGGGAAAAGGTTGACCCACAAGGATTATGGGCTGGTGGTAGACGTGCTTTGGCAGGACCAGAGGAGGATATAGACTGAGCCCTGTGAACCTTGTAAGGGTGCCAGCAAAATGATTGAGTCTGCCTATGCCAGATATGATGCAACAACCTGAAGAAATTAACAGCCTTGATTTAGCAAAATACGGATTATTGTACCTTAGAGGTAACAATCTGCTAGCTCTAGATGGTTCTGATATGGATAAACTCTTAAAGGCATTAGGCGAAGATGATATATCGCTCAATATACCTATACCCTGCACTCCTCATAATGTGTGGAAGATTCTTGCCTATGCCGAGTGCCGAAGATGCGGCGGATGCTGTATACCTAACCCGCTGAACCCCGAAAGCCCGGGGGTGGAAGTATTTAACGATGAACTAAAATCAATTGCCAACTATCTCAATTTACCGTTTGAAACATTAAAGGAGAAGACAGCTAATGGCAAAGTCGCGCCCCATCCGTTCGCACCGAATCGGTTGGCTATTACCAGGTGGCTGCCTCTGCCCTGCCCGTTCTACGATGAGAACTTAAAAGAATGCCAGGTCTATCCGGTAAGACCCGTTGTTTGCGAGGTATACCCAGTTATCTTTACCGGCGATGATACATATCTTGCAATTAAGGCTAACTGTGATTATGGTAAAGACCTGATTAAAGCTGCCCTTAGAGAGGTGAGAAGGAACAGCCCCGAGCTGGTAATAGAGTTATAGCCAAGGAATCCTATCCCCTTTACCCCCTCCTTAAAAGGAGAGAGGGTTAATAAATAACTTTGGTGGTGGTTCGTGATATAATCGGGATGATTGAGGATGGTGGCTGGTACCATGTAGCACCGGGGACACCAAATGGCATTTTGAAGCAGATGCAACTAAAGAGGTGAATTATGCGGGAATATCTTGTAATCTTTGGAAAAGCCAAGGTAACTACTCTGCCTGTTCCTGAACCTTCGTCGTGTACCGAAGCATATCGAGGTCTAAAAAGCAAGTATTACCCCCGAAAACTTTAAACAAGGAGATTGGTTTATGTTAGAAGGCAACGTCCATAAATACGGGGCGGATATTAATACCGATGTGATTATCCCGGCTCGTTACCTTTATCTATCGGAGCCTGATGAGCTGGCGAAGCACTGTATGGAGGATATAGACCCTGAGTTCGTGTCCCGGGTCAAGGGTGGGGATGTTATCGTGGCAACCACCAACTTTGGCTGTGGCTCTTCACGGGAGCACGCTCCGCTGGCAATCAAGGCGGCAGGTATCTCCTGCATAATAGCCAAGAGCTTTGCCCGCATCTTCTTCCGCAACGCCATAAATATTGGCTTGCCCTTGCTTGAGTGTGAGGACGCCCCGGATAGCCTACAGGTGGGTGACCTAGTAGAGGTGGATTTATCTACCGGCAGAATTAAAAATCTGAATAATGGTCAAACATTCACCGCTAAGCCCTACCCTGATTTTATGGCTGAGCTTATTGCCTCTGGCGGGCTTATTGAATATACTAAGAAGAGATTAGGTAAGATGTAACCCATCCGCCTGCCCCCCCCTTCTCTTGGAAAAGGAAGGGAGGAATTTTTTAAAGAAGGGCATTAGTCCCTCTTGGACTTACTGGAGGAGAGTCAAAGGGGAGCGAAGCCTCGCTAGTCCATAGGGTGTTAAAGAGGGACTTTCCCTCCTTTCCTCTGCGAGGAGAGGAGGGATATAGGTGGCGAGGTTAACAAATTAAGGAGGGTTTAGAGTGCAATTTAATCTGGCGGTGCTACCCGGTGACGGTATCGGTCCCGAGGTTACGGCTGAAGGAGTCAAGGTCTTACAGGCAGTAGGCGAAAGGTTTGGGCACAGGTTTGACCTGCACTACGGGCTGGTTGGGGGAATCGCCATTGACGAGACGGGAGAAGCACTGACTAAAGAAACTCTCAAAATGTGCCGGAAGAGTGATGCGGTACTGCTTGGTGCCGTAGGTGGCCCTAAGTGGGACGACCCCCTGGCTAGGGTGCGTCCTGAAGATGGACTGCTGGCGTTGCGGAAGGGGCTGGGGCTCTTTGCCAACCTGCGTCCGGTCAAGGTTTTTTCGGTACTTGTTGACTCCACTAACCTGAAGCCAGAGATTGTCAAAGGGGTTGACTTAATCTTCGTTCGTGAGCTGACCGGTGGTCTCTACTTTGGCAAACCCAAGAGGCGATGGCAGACATCCAGGGGCAGACGGGCTATCGATTCAATGGCTTATTCTGAGCAGGAAATCGAGCGTATTGTCAGGGTCGGCTTTGAACTGGCGCGAGGTCGGCGCAGGAAACTCATCTCGGTGGATAAAGCCAATGTACTTGAGTCCTCCCGTCTATGGCGCCAGGTGGCTACTGAGGTAGCTAAAGACTATCCTGATGTAGAACTGGAGCATATGCTGGTTGATGCCTGCGCTATGCGCCTTATCCAGAATCCCAGGTATCTTGATGTGCTGGTGACCGAAAATACCTTTGGTGATATTCTCACCGATGAGGCATCAATGCTGGCTGGCTCCATGGGCATGTTGCCCTCAGCCAGTCTCGCCGGAGTGCCGCAGGAAGGGGTCAGGATATTTGGTCTATACGAGCCCATTCATGGTAGTGCGCCACGGCGTGCTGGACTGAATATGGCCAACCCGATAGCCGTCATTCTCAGCGTCGCCATGATGCTACGCTACTCTTTAGGCTTGACAAAGGAGGCACAGGCTATTGAGGTGGCGGTTGAGGAGGTGTTAAACGAAGGCTATCGCACTTATGATATAATGAGTGAAGGGAAGACAAAGGTGGGGACGAAGGAGATGGGGGATTTAATTGCTAGAAAGGCAGGAGGCTAATAATGCCATCAGTCCAGCTTTATGATACTACACTCAGGGATGGGGCACAGGGAGAGGGCATCTCTTTCTCGGTGGTTGATAAGCTAAACATCGCTCGCAAACTTGATGAGTTGGGTATTCACTATATCGAAGGCGGCTGGCCTGGCTCCAATCCCAGGGATGCCGAATTTTTCGAGAGGGCGAGAGACCTTTCTCTGAAGAGAGCGGAGATTGCCGTTTTTGGCAGCACCCGGCGGATTGGGCTTAAGGCAGAAGAAGATAACAATCTTGTCATGCTGGTTAATGCTGGGGTCAGGATTGCCACCATCGTCGGCAAGAGCTCCGACCTTCAGGTTGCCCGGGTGCTCAAGACCACCCTTGAGGAGAATCTCAGCATGATTGCCGATTCCATAAGGTACCTCAAGTCAAAGGGACTTACCGTCTTCTTTGATGCTGAGCACTTCTTTGATGGTTTTCGGTCTAATCCTAGCTACTCTCTGCGTGTCCTGGAGGTAGCTGCTGAGGCCGGGGCGGATTGCCTGGTGCTTTGTGACACTAACGGAGGTGCGTTGCCTGATGAGATAACAGTGGCTGTTGAGGCGGCTAAGAAGCTAACCTCGGTGCCCCTGGGCATTCACGCTCATAATGATGGCGAACTGGCGGTGTCTAATACTCTAGCGGCCGTAAAGGCAGGAGTAACCCATGTTCAGGGCACCATCAATGGCTATGGTGAGCGCTGTGGCAATGCCAACCTTTGTTCAATTATCCCCAATTTGAAGTTAAAAATGGGTATTGATTGTATTACTGACGAGCAATTGGCTAAGCTGACTGAGGTATCCCGTTATGTCAGCGAGGCAGCCAATCTGGCTCCGGACCCGTTCTTACCCTATGTAGGCGCCAGTGCCTTCAGCCACAAGGCAGGCTATCATATGGATGGAGTTACCAAATGGTCTGATGCATACCAGCACGTAGACCCGTCGAAAGTGGGTAACCGGCAGCGGACGGTGGTATCTGAGATCTCCGGGAGAGATAATATCATCTACAAGGCAAAGGAATTGGGCATAGATTTATCCTCAAAAGCTAAAGAGACCCGGAAGCTGCTGGAGCAGGTTAAGCTATTGGAGAGCCGCGGCTTTCACTATGAGAATGCCGAAGCCTCTTTTGAACTGCTGCTCCATCGAGCCAAGCCTGATTACCAGCCACCATTTGAGCTGGTTGATTATATGGTGGTAGTGGAGAAGAAGCGGCGCATGCCTACCCAAAAAACCATGGAGGAGATGCTGGCTGAGGCGATGCTAAAGGTGAGGGTAGGCACTGAGGTAATCCATACCGCCGCCGAGGGTAACGGTCCAGTCAATGCCCTGGATAGAGCGCTACGCAAAGCGTTGCTTCAGTTCTATCCCAGCCTGGCGGCGGTAAAGCTGGTTGACTATAAGGTTCGTATCTTGGAAGAAAGTACTGGCACTGAGTCACAGGTTCGTGTCCTTATTGAGTCCAGCGATGGGGTTGAGGAATGGACGACGGTGGGCAGTTCCACCAATATCATTGAGGCTAGCTGGCTGGCACTGGCTGACAGCGTGGAGTACTGGCTGATAAAACATCAAGGGAAGGAATAAAAATGGAAGAAGTGCAGGTGAAAGTGACTTGGCGTCTTGTGTGGAGTCTGTGGTGGAGGACGATGCTCATAAATCTGGGGGTATATGTCGTAATTGTGTTGCCTATCATGCTGGTGTTTGGAATTTTCGCTGCCCTTGCAAGCTTATAGTCAACCTAATTTCAAACTGGCTTTCTGCGGTCATTTAGTAACCTATCCCCCTGACCCCCTCTCCTTTGAAGGAGAGGGGGATTAAGGGGGTGAGGTTAATTAAGCGAGCGGTCTCTTTGCAGGGATACCGGGGCGACGAGGGTATTTTTCAGGTGTTACTGTTATCTTATCAATGATTACCAAATAGCGCTCGTCGGTGAATTCTTCCAGTTCAATCTTTTTCACCTCTCGCAGGTTCCCACCAAGAATGCTGATTGCCTTAGTTGCCTGGCTGAGCTCTGGCTCAATCTCTCCCTTTTTCTGAGCAATGAAGCTGCCGCCAATGGTGCAGAAGGGCAGGGTCAATTCTACCAGAGTTGCCAGCGGGGCAACACCCCGGGAAAGGACTACATCAAACCTCTCCCGATACTCAGTCTGGTGGGCGACCTCCTCAGCCCGACCGACTACAACCTCAACATCCTCCAGCCCCAGTCTATCTCTTATATGATAGAGAAAAGTCGCTTTCTTAGCTGTGGCATCAAGCAGTACCAGCCTTATATCGGGCAGGAGGATTTTGAGCGGCAGTCCGGGTATGCCAGCGCCGGTGCCGACGTCAATAAGGCGCAGGCTGTTACCGCCAGTGGGTTGCTTCAGTGCCAAAGTCACGGTGAGGGAGTCGAGAAAGTGCTTTATCTGTACTTCCTCGTATTCCGTTATCCTGGTCAGGTTCATCCGCTGGTTCCAGCTTATCAGCTCCCGGTAGTAGGTTTGGAACTGCTCAAGCTGCCTTGAATCAAGGGACAAGCCCAGTTTTGAGGCACCAGATTTAAGTTGCCCTGAAAAAAGGGCTGACATTCGGAAGCTATCTAAAAGCCACGCTAAACCTTCGCTCAGGCTAGTTGTCCTGAACTTAAGTCGCATATTTTATTAGCGGTGGGGGC